>NZ_JANEWL010000165.1:0-4693 GCF_028069815.1 Citrobacter sp. Awk 2 | reverse complement strand
ATACGGAATAAATGTATCACCTGGAGATTGTTTAAACGAGTTCTAAACTATTTCATTGTGCTGATTACACACAAATAATCAAAACGAATAAACAACACCAATACATTCACCAATCATATAATCATTTCAATATGTATTTATACGCATCATAGTATTGCTATTAACGACATAATAAGTCGGTAGCTGATTACTCTTTTTTTGTTTTTACGTGCCGTGCATCGCCCCCATAAATAAGTATTGCTTACATCGCAAGCTAATAATTTGTAGGATAGCCAACTATTATTTTTTGTGCACGTTATCTCCCTCGCCTCACCCGGTAAATAACGAGCTTTCGGTTTTTTAAGGAATAGTAATGACGAAAAATGCCAGGTTCTCACTCCTGCCCTCATTCATCATCATCTCCGCTGCATTACTCGCCGGTTGTAACGATCAGGGGGATACACAAGCTCATCCTGCCGAGCCACAGGTTACTGTCCATGTCGTTGAGTCGGCCCCTTTAGCCGTGACAACTGAACTGCCGGGACGAACGACCTCATTCCGTATTGCGGAAGTCCGCCCTCAGGTCAGTGGGATTGTACTTAAGCGGAATTTCACCGAAGGGAGTGATGTTGAAGCAGGTCAATCGCTCTATCAGATCGATCCCGCAACCTATCAGGCTGACTATGACAGCGCCAAAGGTGAGCTGGCGAAGAGTGAAGCGGCTGCTGCCATTGCGCATTTAACCGTGAAACGCTACATCCCGCTGGTCGGCACTAAGTACATCAGCCAGCAAGAGTACGATCAGGCCATTGCTGATGCACGTCAGGCAGATGCTTCTGTTACTGCAGCAAAAGCAGCCGTTGAAAGCGCTCGCATTAATCTTGCTTACACCAAAGTCACATCGCCAATTAGCGGGCGTATCGGTAAATCCAACGTCACTGAAGGGGCGCTGGTCACCAATGGTCAGGCAACAGAGTTAGCTACCGTTCAGCAACTTGATCCTATTTATGTCGATGTCACGCAGTCCAGCAACGACTTTATGCGCCTCAAGCAATCCATTGAACAAGGTAGTCTGCATAAAGACAGCACCAGCAGCGCTGTTGAACTGGTGATGGAAAATGGCCAGTCCTACCCGCTGAAAGGCTCTTTGCAATTTTCTGACGTTACGGTTGATGAAAGCACCGGATCCATCACCCTCAGAGCCGTGTTCCCTAACCCGCAGCACACCCTGTTACCGGGCATGTTTGTTAGGGCGCGTATCGATGAAGGTGTACAGCCCAATGCCATTCTCGTTCCACAACAAGGTGTAACGCGTACTCCGCGTGGTGATGCCACAGTGATGGTCGTTAACGACAAGAGCCAGGTTGAGTCTCGTGCCGTTGTCGCTGCGCAAGCCATTGGCGACAAATGGCTGATTAGCGACGGTTTAAAACCCGGCGATAAAGTCATCGTGAGCGGCTTACAGAAAGCACGTCCTGGCGTGCAGGTTAAAGCCACTACCGATGCCCCGGCAGCAGCTGCGGCGCAATAAGGTAAGCGGACATGGCAAACTTTTTTATTAGGCGACCTATCTTTGCCTGGGTGCTGGCCATCATTCTAATGATGGCGGGTGCTTTGGCGATCATGCAACTGCCCGTGGCACAGTACCCTACCATCGCGCCCCCTGCCGTAGCGATTTCCGCAACCTACCCAGGTGCGGATGCACAGACGGTTCAGGACACAGTAACGCAGGTTATCGAACAGAACATGAACGGTATCGATAACCTGATGTATATGTCCTCCACCAGCGATTCAGCCGGGAGCGTGACCATCACACTGACGTTCCAGTCTGGGACCGACCCCGATATCGCGCAGGTCCAGGTGCAAAATAAGTTGCAGCTCGCCACACCGCTTCTGCCGCAGGAAGTCCAGCAGCAAGGTATCAGTGTTGAGAAATCGAGTAGCAGCTTTTTGATGGTTGCGGGTTTTGTTTCTGACAATCCACAAACTACACAGGATGACATCTCCGATTACGTTGCCTCTAACGTTAAAGACACCATCAGTCGTCTGAACGGCGTTGGCGACGTGCAGCTGTTCGGTGCTCAGTACGCCATGCGCATCTGGCTGGATGCAAACTTGCTGAACAAGTACAAACTCACACCAGTCGATGTCATTAATCAGTTAAAAGTACAGAACGATCAGATAGCCGCAGGTCAGTTAGGTGGTACGCCGGCATTGCCTAATCAGCAGCTTAATGCCTCGATCATTGCGCAAACACGCCTGAAAGATCCAGAAGAGTTCGGCAAAGTCACCTTACGTGTGAACAGTGATGGCTCTGTTGTTCATCTGAAAGATGTCGCGCGTATTGAGCTGGGCGGTGAAAACTATAATGTTGTTGCTCGCATTAACGGTAAGCCTGCATCCGGTCTCGGTATTAAACTGGCCACCGGCGCAAACGCACTGGATACCGCTAACGCCATCAAAGCAAAACTGGCAGAACTGCAACCTTTCTTCCCGCAGGGAATGAAGGTCGTCTATCCGTACGACACGACGCCGTTTGTTACGATCTCTATTCACGAAGTCGTAAAAACGCTTTTTGAAGCGATCGTGCTGGTCTTCCTGGTCATGTATTTGTTCCTGCAAAACATCCGGGCAACGCTCATTCCGACCATCGCGGTCCCCGTCGTATTATTGGGAACATTTGCCGTCCTTGCCGCGTTTGGCTACTCGATAAATACCCTAACAATGTTCGGGATGGTGCTCGCCATCGGCTTGTTGGTTGATGACGCGATAGTCGTGGTGGAAAACGTTGAACGTGTGATGATGGAAGATAATCTAGCGCCGAAAGAGGCGACAGAGAAATCCATGTCACAAATTCAGGGGGCTCTGGTCGGTATCGCCATGGTGCTCTCTGCAGTATTCATCCCAATGGCCTTCTTTGGCGGTTCCACTGGGGCAATTTACCGGCAGTTCTCAATCACTATTGTTTCTGCAATGGCGCTTTCCGTGCTGGTCGCCTTGATTCTAACGCCGGCACTGTGTGCAACATTACTGAAGCCAGTCTCTGCCGATCATCACGAGAAAAAAAGCGGCTTCTTTGGTTGGTTTAACGCCAAATTTGACCACAGCGTCAACCATTACACCAATAGCGTCAGCGGAATCATTCGCAAAACGGGGCGTTACCTGGTGGTGTATCTGGTCATTGTGATTGGGATGGCTGTGCTCTTCATGCGCCTTCCAACTTCTTTCTTACCAGAGGAAGATCAGGGCGTATTCCTGACAATGATTCAGCTCCCGGCAGGTGCAACTCAAGAGCGCACTCAGAAAGTGCTGGATCAGGTCACTCACTACTATCTGAACAATGAAAAAGCCAACGTCGAGAGCGTCTTTACGGTTAACGGCTTTAGCTTCAGCGGTCAGGGACAAAACTCAGGGATGGCGTTCGTCAGCCTCAAACCCTGGGAAGAACGTAGCGGTAGCGAAAATAACGTTGAATCCGTTATTGCCCGCGCAACCCGGGCATTTAGTCAGATTCGCGATGGTTTAGTGTTCCCCTTCAACATGCCAGCCATTGTTGAACTGGGTACGGCAACCGGTTTTGACTTTGAACTGATTGACCAGGGCGGGCTGGGACATGCCGCACTCACCCAAGCACGTAACCAACTGATGGGCATGGTGGCAAAACACCCTGACCTGCTGGTGCGCGTACGCCCTAACGGTCTTGAGGATACCGCGCAATTCAAGCTGGATGTCGATCAGGAAAAAGCACAAGCACTGGGTGTTTCGTTATCTGATATCAACGAAACCATCTCTGCCGCATTGGGTGGCTATTACGTCAATGACTTCATTGACCGTGGCCGCGTGAAAAAAGTGTATGTCCAGGCAGATGCTAAATTCCGTATGTTGCCGGAGGACATCAATAATCTGTATGTCCGTAGCGCCAACGGCGAAATGGTACCCTTCTCCACGTTCAGTTCCGCACATTGGATCTACGGGTCACCACGTCTGGAACGTTACAACGGCATGCCTTCAATGGAACTGTTAGGGGAAGCTGCACCAGGCAGGAGTACCGGTGAGGCGATGGCCTTGATGGAAAGCCTTGCGGAAAAACTACCAAATGGTATCGGTCATGACTGGACGGGAATGTCCTATCAGGAACGACTGTCAGGTAACCAGGCTCCGGCGCTGTATGCCATCTCGCTGATCGTCGTCTTCCTTTGCCTTGCGGCATTGTATGAGAGCTGGTCGATTCCATTCTCTGTCATGCTTGTTGTACCGCTCGGTGTTGTTGGAGCATTGCTGGCAGCGTCACTTCGCGGGATGAATAACGACGTGTACTTCCAGGTAGGCCTGCTAACGACTATTGGACTTTCTGCCAAAAACGCCATCCTGATCGTCGAATTTGCCAAGGACCTGATGGACAAAGAAGGTAAAGGGTTGATCGAAGCCACTCTTGAGGCTTCCCGCATGCGTCTTCGCCCTATCCTGATGACATCCCTGGCATTTATTCTCGGGGTTATGCCTCTGGTTATCAGCCATGGTGCAGGTAGCGGTGCGCAGAATGCTGTTGGTACCGGTGTTATGGGGGGGATGCTCACCGCAACATTGTTAGCGATCTTCTTCGTTCCCGTCTTCTTCGTTGTCGTTAAACGGCGTTTTAGCCGGCACCACGAATAATTTGTAAAATAAAGGCGTCCATGGACGCCTTTTTACATGATGATGAGTTCTTTATTTA
>NZ_JANEWL010000164.1:0-4709 GCF_028069815.1 Citrobacter sp. Awk 2 | reverse complement strand
CGGTGGTCACCGCCTTGTACAGGTACGGACTGGACGAATCGATTTCCTTGGTGAACAGGAACGGGGTGTGGATACGGGTACCGGTCAGCTTGCCGGTGTTGTTGTCGGTCGGGATGTACAGGTTATGTTCCTGAGCCACCACTTCGATGCTGCCTTCACGATCCTGAACGTCAACAGATCCTTTGATGTCCGCACCACCGTCGTCTTTCAGCCACAGATAAACAGGAATTGCCATCGGATTTACTCCATTAATGTTGAGAAACGTCATCATCCTGCGATAACGCTGAGGGGGTGCCCGGTATCTGACAGGCATTCGCCTGCGGTACCAGACTGATTTCGACACGGCGGTTGAGCGCGCGGCCTTCCGGGGTGTCGTTGGTTGCGATCGGACGGCTTGCGCCATAGCCCTGCACCGCAAAACAGCTTTCCGGCACGTCACCGGTATCACGCATCCAGTCGCGTACCGCAGCGGCACGCTCGAGCGACAGCGTCTGGTTCAGCTGTGCATTCCCGGTGTTATCAGTGTGACCCGCGACCACAATCAGCCAGCCCGGCTTCGCCTTAATACCGACCAGCGAATTGACCAGCATTTTGGTGGAGCCGGTTTTCAGTACCGCTTTACCGGAGTCAAACAGCGACATACTGTCGAGACGAACAATTTTCGGTACCGGTTTGGGTTTCGGCTGCGGCTCAGGCGGCGGTAGTGGGGGCACCCAGGAACGGATCGCATCCAGCACAGGCATACGCAGACGCCCCCCCTGATACAGACCTAGCCCCATCCGTATCGGTACACCATTGCGCGCGTGGTCATCCAGCGTTGCCGCATCGTCACGCAGGACGGTAACGGCGTCGGCTTTTGGTCCGAAATCATGCTTCGGGATACGGTCATAGCGGGCAATATCGAAGCTCACACGCTGCAGCATCTGGAGATTGTTCCAGCCACTGCTGAGCAACGCCGCAATGGCCGCCAGCGTGAAGATCCCGAGCGCATAACGGAAGACTCGCCCACGCGGTGTCAGTCCTCGCCCTTCGGGCAGCAGCGGTAGGATAAAATCCGGGAATGGGGAAATAACCGTACTGTCCGTACCCGTCGGCTGCCAGCCCGTCACCTGCTGCATCGCGGTGTGATGGGAAAGCCACGACGTCCACACCGATGTGGCGAGACTTCCGGCAAGGATCGGTCCTATCCCCCACAGCACCGCAACAGGAGTTATGACCGGAACATCAGGGTTCTCATCCATAAAGACAGCCTGGACGCGCTGATGGAACCAGCTCATCAGACTGTTCATCATCACCTGTTGTTGCATTGCAGGCGCTCCGCTGGTGGTGATCCACGCAGCGATTGAACCCGGTGCTGAAGACTCACGCCAGACCCTCACATCTTCACCCGGGAGCGCCGTCTGCCAGAGCATGTCATTCGTCATTACGCTGCCAACCTGACCATGCAGAATCAGCGGCACAGAGTGACCGTTTTCTTTACGTAGCAGGCTGATTTGCCAGCGCAGAGCCAGCAGGCGACTGGTAAGCGCTTCACTGTCGGCGTGTTTCTGCGGGCAGACGCTGACCATCACCGATAACTGGCGTCCCCAGCCCGGGCGTTTCCATAATATCTGACGGACCACCGACGCCAGTTCCTGATGATCCTCCACGCGGATCCAGCATCCTTGTGTGGCCGTGAGCACCGGTGAGTGCTGCATACATGCCAGCGGCAGATCGCCACAGACCAGCACCACGGGCTGGTGGTAAGTGGCTTCCGGGAGGTCATCCAGATACAGAGGGGCGTCATGTTCCACGCGACGACTGGCGACAGTACAGAACGCCAGAATAAGCCCCAGTATCGCCAACAAAACGAGCACAGAAACCAGTCGGGACACCGGCAGGAAACCCAGACAGATCACCACACTCAGCAGGGTAGCCCACAGCGCAAGACCTCGCTGTTGTGCGAGGCTCATTTCATGACCTCCGGCAGCAGAGTCAGCAGCATCTGATCCAGCCAGTGGTTCAGTCCCCACCACAGCGCGGCAACCACCACTACACTCAAGCTAATACGCACAGGCCATGACGCCAGCCAGCCGCCGCCTCC
Organism: Citrobacter sp. Awk 2; assembly: GCF_028069815.1. Taxonomy (NCBI): domain Bacteria; kingdom Pseudomonadati; phylum Pseudomonadota; class Gammaproteobacteria; order Enterobacterales; family Enterobacteriaceae; genus Citrobacter; species Citrobacter sp. Awk 2. The sequence continues at coordinate 2,626 of NZ_JANEWL010000164.1, read as the reverse complement.
ACGCCCGGCACGGCTTTCCGCCAGTACTGGATAGTTGTTTGGATAGCTGAATGGCATGACATGTTCACTGAGCGCGCTGACGAGTTTCTGGCGCTCCGGGTCGTTCAGGGAGCGGAAACTGCCGAGAAACCCCAGCATCATGACCCGCTGAAAGCACGTCACAACAGCATGGTCAGGCACCGGTTCACGCAGCACATTTCGCATGCGATCGCACAGCGTATCACCGGCGTCCATGGTGCCGAGGAAGTGCCCCTGCAGGGGAATGTCATACCACTGCACGCAGGCATCATCCTCCACACCGCGACCTTTGACGGCTTCATCAAGCAGCGCACACTGTGCAGTGAGAATATGCTGACAGCTGGCTTCATCGAGTTCGCTCGCTTTCAGCTCACGCTGTACACGCTCAACATCAGCAATACAGCGCACCCACAAGGTACGCCCTTCTCCTTCCTGAAACGTCGGACCGTGACGCAGGCTGATTACCTGCAGCCAGGTATCCTGCAGCAGGGCATCAATATCAATGGACGCGGCCGTACCGCGTTTACGCACACTCATGTTCTCAGTACCGCAAAGAGTTCAAGTTCAGGCTCGCCGAGCATGCCCGGAACGTAAAACATGCAGGTGCCGCTTTGCAGCATCTCCGTCGCCAGAGGATGGGAGAGATCGAGGCTGAAATACTGGTTTTCCAGACGCAGTGGGATGGCGGCCGGCACATGACGCAGCGGCATCAGCGGCACCCCCACCCGTGAAGAATTGACGATACTCCTGACATGATCGGGACTGCCGACCTTGCACTGGCGTGGGAACTGTTCCTGCAGTTGAGCCACCGGCATCGGTGAACGCACGGAGAGGTAGTAATCGGCCCCTTCGCGCAGGCGTGGGTCATGCAGACGGGCCTGCCAGAAGTGAAGCCGGGCATCATGCTCAAGCTCAATCGCTACCACCCGCGACGGCAGGCTGGCTTCCAGCAGGTCGCCCAGTAAGTCAAACAGCGGCGGAAAGACGTTATTCAGCTGCTCATGCTGCCAGACAGGAATGGCACTCACCTGGTGTTCCAGCGAGAAGGTCAGCAGGCTGCCAGCAAGCCTCGCCAGTTCCGGGTACAGACGCTCCGGTGGGCTTTGCGGGTAGCGCTGAAACTGTCCGAGCACGGGTTCTGCGCTGTTCAGGGCATTGAGCAACCAGAACAGGGACACATCCGCCACGGCAAAGTCCGCCATGCGCTCGTTACTTTCACGACGCATAGCCATCAGGCGACTCAGCCGGGCTCGCAGTTGCGTCATCAGTTGTTCCAGTTGGGTCATCAGCCAGCGACTGCCCCGAATGGTCAGAAGTGGAGGAAGAAATGTCCCATCCAGTATCCAACCGCCCTGTGAATCCAACTGCAGACGTGCAATCGGGCAGGTCAGGTAATCACTGTTGTTCTGATGGCTAAAACGCAGTGTCAGCTCCGGTTGTATTACCGCTATCTGGCGAGTGTCATCGCCAAAAGCATTGCGGATATCCCGCCACTGCTGGCGAAAACGCACGGGTCGTTCAGCCACTTCATCGGGTTTCAGACAGTTGCCACCATTTGCCCTCAGCAGCGGCAACGCAAGAACAACTGTCGCATCCTGCGACGCGTTCTCAAGCGACAGTACAGGTGGCAATGGATCGGCATTATCAGTATCAATCAGTGTGCCGTCCGGGAAGCGCACATGCAGATGACGGGCCTGCAAGCGGCCCAGTTTCAGTGCATCCGGTTCGAAAGCGACGTCAATTATCCCCCAGGGATGGGAAAGCCCCATCCGGGCGATGCCATCCGCAGACCAGGCCGCATACCCGGCCTGCTGCTGGAAATGCTGGGGAGAAATCATCTGGCCCCTGCCCCATAACGGTTGTTCCGTTTTCATCGGCTTCCTGCCTTACGTTATGCTTACGATTTGGCCTTCGGCATCTGGGAAACCAGTGACAGGTTGACGTCCATGCCTTCCACCTGGAAGTGCGGGATGGCGTACAACTTCACGCGGAAGAACCCCGGGTTATCCTCGATATCCTCCACAACGACCTTCGCGTCACGCAGTGGATGAGAGGCCTGCAGCTCATCGCCCGGATCGGTCATTTCAGTGACCAGGCTTTTCACCCAGGTATTCAGCTCAAGCTCCAGCAGACGTCGGTCCTTGGTGGTCCCGATGTTTTCGCGCTGAATAATCTTCAGATAGTGCGCAATACGCGACAGCAGGAAGATATAGGGCAGACGGGCGTTGATGCGGCTGTTAGCCGTTGCATCTGCGGTATCGTACTGTGCCGGCTTCTGGGTGGAGTTCGCGCTGAAGAAACACGCATAATCGCGGTTCTTGTAGTAGCTAAGCGGGATAAACCCAAGGTTCGCAAACTCAAACTCGCGGGTTTCGGGGATCATCACTTCAGACGGGATTTTTACCTGGTTGCCGGTGCCGAGATCGTACAGATGGATCGGCAGGTCCTGGACCGCGCCGCCGGCCTGTGGGCCGCGGATCTGTACACACCAGCCATTACTGATAAAACTGCGCACCATGTTGGCCGCAAAAGCAAAGGATGCATTGGTCCACAGGTATTTGTTGTGATCCGGACCTTTAACTTCTTCCACATAGTTGAAACTACGAAC
>NZ_JANEWL010000163.1:0-4803 GCF_028069815.1 Citrobacter sp. Awk 2 | reverse complement strand
AACTAATTCATATCATTGATAGTTTCAAATTAAAAATGCCATAAATAATATCTGGAGATTTATTATGAGCGTCGTTGTCTCTGACAAACAACAGATTATTTCTTTATATACAGAACACGATCATGTTCCAGCTGTATTGGAAGACCATCGTATCAATGGAATTAACAAAGAGCTGCCACGGCCATATCTGTTCCCCTTTACCAGCCAATATCTGGCAATCAAGAATATTCCCGCCGAGGCCAGTAATTTTCTGTCTCTGAATGGGATCTGGAAATTTAACTGCGCGAGCAATCCACAGTCCAGACCCAAAACGTTTTATGAAGAAGACTATGATGTTTCGACCTGGGATACCATTCAGGTTCCAGGCAATTGGGAAGCACAGGGGTTTGATAAAGCAATCTATATTGACGAGCGTTTTCCATTCACCACCAACTGGCCAGAGATACCGCGCGACTACAACCCGGTGGGGTCTTACCGCCGTACATTTTACCTCGACCAAAGCTGGACTGGTCGTGAAATTTTCCTGCAACTGGCAGGAGCCAGAACTGCATCGTTTATCTGGATTAACGGCCAGCGCGTAGGCTATACCCAGAACGCGAAAAACCCGGCTGAATTTAATATCACCCCCTATATTCGGGAAGGTGAAAACACGATTTCGCTGCAAATTTATCGTTGGTCTAATGCCAGTTATGTAGAAAAACAAGACATGCTGGATATGTCTGGCCTTGAACGGGAAGTTTTTATCTATTCGACGGCGAAAACACGTATTTATGATGTGTATTGCAAGCCAGAATTGAACGATGATTTTACCCAGGGAATAGTTAACGTTAGCGTGAGCCTGTCTCACTACGATAGCCATCCAGAGAATCTGTCACTGAATATCAAACTGCTGGACGACGCAAATAATCTGTCTGTATTAATAGAGCACAATCAGCCATTTACACGTAGCGGAACAACACAACAGTTTAGCTTTAGCGATCGACTGCAGAACCCTCGTCTGTGGAGCGCGGAAACACCTAACCTCTATACATTATTAATGACACTCACCGATCAGTACGGTGAAACCATCGAAGCGACCAGCCATAAAATAGGTTTTCGCAAAGTACAAATCATCAACAGCCAGCTTACTGTAAACGGTAAAGCGATCAAAATAAAAGGGGTAAACCGCCACGAGCTGCACCCGACGCTAGGGCATGTGCCTACGGAAGAAAACATGCTGACCGATATTCAGCTCATGAAAGAGCACAATATCAATGCGGTACGCACCAGCCATTTCCCCTGCCACTCACGCTGGTATCAGCTATGTGATGAATATGGCATCTACATTGTTGATGAAGCGAATATCGAATCGCACCCGTTGGCGCTAAAGCCAGAAACGCAAATTGGCGATACCGAATCCTGGATACCCGCACACTTAGATCGTGTACAGGCAATGGTTGAACGCGACAAAAACCATGCCTGCGTTATCGTTTGGTCGATGGGCAATGAGGCCGGAACCGGACGTGTCTTTGAAACGCTTTATCAATGGATAAAAGAAAAGGACGATAGCCGCCCAGTCCAGTACGAACCTGCCGGTGAAGCACACTATAGCGATATTGTGTGCCCGATGTACCCGACCCTTGAACGCCTGGAACAGTTTGCCCAGCAAGGTAACGATCGTCCGATGATTATGATTGAGTATGCCCACGCCATGGGGAATTCCGTCGGAATTCTGCGCGATTACTGGAACATAATCGACAGCCACGACAATCTGCAGGGGGGCTTTATTTGGGAGTGGATGGATCACGCGCTGGCATTAACCAACGAGCGTGGCCAAAAATATTGGGGATACGGTAAAGATTATCACCCGGATAAACCCAGTGACGGCAATTTCATGAACGATGGCCTGGTCGCCGCTGACCGGGTTCCACATCCTCATATGGCGGAAGTGAAAAAGGTCTATCAGCCTGTCTATTTCCATGCAATAAATCCGGCATCAGGCCTGTTTGAAATAGAAAACCGATACGATTTTATCGACCTGCGCCACCTCGATATTCAGTACAGCATCTCTGAGGACGGGCATCAAATTGCCAACGGCAGTCTGGGTTCCCTTTCCCTTGCCCCAGGCCTGCGCCATTCAGTAAATGTTCCCGTAGCAAACCTGGCGCTTCAGGAGAATAAAGAGTACCTGGTGACACTCAGTGCCGTCACTAAAAACGAAATACCGCTTATTGGCAGTGGCTATGAAATTGCCTGGGAGCAGTTCAGCATCACGCCTCCCGCTACGTTTCATATCTCCCCTGAAGCCTATTCTCTTGCTCTCTCGGTACAAGAAACGTCTTCTGCTATTGAGATCAATGGATCTTATTTCTCTCTTGCGTTTGATCGCCTCAGTGGTCGTATGGATCGCTTTACCGTGAGCGGAAAAGATCTTCTCCTTACCGGTATCGAACCTAATTTCTGGCGTGGGCTCACGGATAACGATCTGGGTGCCAGACTTTTCGATAAGTCTGCAGTCTGGAAAGACGCCGGTAAGCAGCGCGTATTATCCGACCTCAAAGTATCGCAGACCGCCAGCCACGAAGCGATCGTGACCAGTGAATTCTCGCTTCCCACCGTGGACTGCAAATATGTGCTGACCTACATCATCTATTCGACCGGTGAGCTGCGTGTCAGCGTTGATTTTATACCGGGTAATCGCGAGCTTCCTCTTTTACTGCGTATGGGTACCCAGCTGACATTGCCCAGCGAATTTAACTATATCCAGTGGTTTGGCCGTGGTCCGGTGGAAACCTATGCGGACAGAAAAGGCGCCAAAGCCGGTATCTGCGGCGGAACGACCTGGGAGCAATTTCATGCTTACCCGCGACCACAGGAAAGCGGTAATAAAACGGATGTTCGCTGGGTGCGTATTGTCAATCATGATGGGCTTGGTCTTGAGGCCATTGCCGACTCGCAATTATTAAATACCAGTGCCTGGCCTTTCGCCGCCAGTGAGCTCGATTTTGTCGCTGACAATAACGGCAGTAGCGCATCCGGGTTAACACCATTATCACGCAAACATGGCGTTGATGTTCAGCCAGGAGATATCACCACATGGAACATCGATTTAGCACAGATGGGTACAGGTGGCCAAAATTCATGGGGTTCTTTGCCACCCAAGGATTATCAACTACCGGCCCAACCTTATCACTATGCTTTTTATTTACGCCCGGTATGTCGCAATACGTAAGGTGATTTTTATTTCTCCCCTTTTCGAATGTCCGCTACAGGGCATTCGAAATGCTCTTCTAAATAGAACTATATTGATACACAAGTAAAGGGAAATGGTATGTCTGAAAAATCCGATGCAAGATATCAGATGTCATTAATAACATTCCTGTTTTTCTCCATTGCCGGAGGGGGATTTGTTCTTAAAGGCGTTGTAAGCCAATACACTGACTGGGGGTATAACTCCTGGTTATTATATGCTTTCGCTTCATTATTTTATGCAATTCCTTACACCTTCATGATCATTGAGCTTTCATCGATTAAAAAGCTACGTGAATCTGAGAGTGGATATCAGACATGGTTGAACCTGATTTTGGGTCGAAAACTGGGATTTATTGCCGGTTTCTTCTATTTCTACGTTAATATTTTTTATTTCGTTGACCTGTTACCTAACATCATTACCTATTTTATCTACACCTGTACCAGCGATGTTGCCTTTGTTACCGCATTAACCAATCAAACCTGGTTTAAGCCGGTGATCAGTATCACTTCAATCGCGCTGTTCTGGCTGGCAACATGGGTATCGATGAAGGGGCCAAAATGGCTATCCCGTGCGCTGTCGTTCTCTGGATACGCCGGATTTGCACTGACTATGTTGTTCATCATTGCGGCAACCTGGAAGTTATCTTCTGGTACGGTCACATTTAACGGAACGCCGATTGCGCCAGAGTATTTACAGCACATTGATTTATCCTGGTCAAAAATAGCCTCAATGTCATGGGCCTTACAATCGTTAGGTGGGCTGGAAGCATTAGCGGCATACAAACGAAATATTCGGGGTGGCGATCGTAATTTCAGAACCGGGTTAATTCTTAACGTATTTATCTTCTCAGGTATTATTGTTATTTCGTCTATCCTGATGAATTTTATTCTACCTGCAGATCAGGCCGCCAACCTTGGCTTGTTATCGGCTATTTATGTGGCCTTCCAACAGTTAGGCTTCCCCGACTGGTGGACCAACGTCATTGCCTTATTCCTGATGATCACCACCCTGTGTGGCTCGCTGATGTTATGGACCGCCGCACCGGTTAAAATGCTGTTTGTTGATGCGCCAAAAGGTATCTTTGGCCATAAACTCTCTGAGGTAAACAGTGAGGGTACGCCAGTCAATGCCCTGAAGATGCAGGGTGTCGTGGTCACAATTATCATTATCCTGTTTATGCTGGGTCAGTTTAACTCTGAAATGAACACCATTCTTGTGGCTGTTAAAAATCTTGATGGGGGGGCTGCAACAATTCCTGTGCTGTTTATGGTTGCAGGCTATATCAAGCTACGTATGAAGCCCAACCATCATGACTACGTTCGTGATTTCCACTTCCTGGGAAAAGGACGTTTTTGGGCACTGTTATCCGTTGCACCAATAGTTATTATTTTTACTGCCTCTACGGTTGCGGCATTAATTCCAGGACCAGAAGACTGGAGTGCAAACTTTATGGGTTCATTAATTCAGGTCATTCTTGGACCGGTTAGTATTATTGCCGTGTTCTATTATTGCAGCATTATGTATAACCGATGGAGGATCAAAAACCCTCACGACAACTCACTCTTTAATAA
>NZ_JANEWL010000162.1:0-4937 GCF_028069815.1 Citrobacter sp. Awk 2 | reverse complement strand
TTGTTGGTATTACCCCTACAAGGGATAATATCCTAGAATTGGAGATAGGTAACAATTGTAGTAGCAAATCACGTACCTTCCAGCGCCTGCTCACGCAGCACCAAGTATTCAAATGCTTCCCGGGCAAAGCGAGCGGCACGAAATACAGCGCGGTTATCTTCCTTCAGCGTTTGCAGCCACGACGCAATATAGCTGTCATGTTGCAAGTCGCCATGAATGCCAAGTTCAGCACACAGAAATGCCGATCCCATCTCCGCTATCAGCTCTTCAAATCCATAAACCGGATCGCCGAACTTCTGCGAGGTAGAAACAATGCCTTCACGTGCCAGCCGTGAAGCGTGACCGGTGGAATGCACCAGTTCATGCAGCAGCGTGCTGTAGTATTCTTCTGCCGAATCAAACTGAGCGGCTTCCGGCATCATAATGTGGTCAACACCCGGGCGGTAATACGCACGATCCTGATGACGATGTATCACTGATACACCGCTACAGGCTGCTATCTGTTCTGCCCGGGCAATGCGTTCCACATCGGGCAAAACCGGTATTTCCGGGTAAAGATTGTCGGGCAGGTTTTTACACTGCTCAACGTTGAAGAGGTGAAAGCTGGTCATAAAACAGCGATCCCGCATAACCACCTCACCGTTCTCATCAAATACCGGCTGGCCGCTGTTATCCGTAGCCTCTTTCTGGAATGGTTTAAACAGCGTCACCAGCGTCGATTTTTCACCTTTCCGGACATTACCACCGGCATCCAGCGCCTGTTTGAACGTCAGCCAGCGATTGGAATAAAACCCCTTATCGGCAGCATCTATCCATAACAGCATCACGTTAATACCGCTGTAGTTCCGGCCAGTGATAGCATTAGCAGGCAACCCCTCTTTTCCGGTTTGCCATGCTTTACGCCAGGGTGTCGTCCCGTTCTCCAGCGCCGTAATAATCTTATCGGTAACGGTCTGGAACAAATCCTGCCGTGGGGCTGATTTGCGGTTGGTCGTTTTCTTCGTCATATGCCATTCCCATCAAAAAAAACGGGGATGGCTCCCAGACGGGGAACAATCCCCGTTTGGGTTAAAGTAAAAAGTCAGTCCATCGCAGCCATAGCTATCGATTCATCCAGTCCTGCCTTGAAAAAGTGATCCCAGGTTCCCGGGCACACAGTTCTGGCAAGCTCCATAACCTCATCGAAAAGAGCCTTGCATGAAGGGTGCGCATAACGCGGCAAATCGCCAACACATCCCCGTGCAAAAGTTCGGGCCAGACTGGCAAGCGTCCACTGATTATCCGTGACGTTATCCTCATCCGGTTGTGTTCCGATATCCAGACGTTCGAATGCGGCCACAACCAACAAATCACCTTCAAGTTTTGCCAGTTCGCATAAATCTTCAGCAGAAAATACGCTATTTGTCTGGTCTGTCATCATGGTCAGCTCCTCAATAATTAAAAAGGGACCGTCCTCCCCACCGGGAAACGAGTTCCCTGTAGGGGTGATATAGATTTATGTAACCAGGTAGAAAAATCCCTGCCCGGGCTAAAGTAAAAAATCAGTCTATCGCGGCCATAATCTCGACCGATTCAGAGTGATCCAACGCGTAATCACGTAAAGCGTGGTAAAGCAGGATATCTCCGTCATCTTCAGTAGTATTCGCAATCTGCCCAAGGGCAAGCAACGACAGCGTGATACCAAAAGCCTCTGCCGTCATGGTGCCTTCATAGCCATTCCCGGCCACACTGACGCCATAAGTCAGACGGGAGTTTGGGACAAGATAGAATCCGTTGTTTGACAACGCCCGACCTTCCCACCGGCTGGTTTCTTCATATTCATCCCCCAGACGCTTAGCCCACGCAAAAAACGGAGCCACACGACGTGGAGTTCGCAGATATTTCAGAAGAACCAGGCCAAAAGGAACAGGCTGCATATCAATCATCGTTACGTTATCCATGACATACCTCCCCGGAAGCCAACACGCTGTTAACGCGTTCCTGCAAACGCTTCCTGGCAGAAAGAAAATTTCGCCGATCACGTTCAGTTGCACGCTTACAGTTGATATCCGCTGTTATTTCCAGCGCCATAATGGACTGACTACGCCAGGAAGCTCGTTCACCATTCCCCACGCAGGCACTGTAATGAACAATCGCCTGACGGAATAATCGCTCAGTCGTATTGCGATAATCCGCAACCGGAAGATAAGTGTATTTCGATGTCATACTGATATCCCTGTGAATAAAAGCAGGGATCGCTCCCTGAAGGGAAATCAATCCCCGCAAGGGTCAAGTTAAGGTTTAAGCGAGACAGCCGTACTGGTGCCTGAAGCCGTGTTCCGTCAACGTTCTTTCTAATTTCCGGACCGCATCAAGCATTTCATCGCATTCACTGTTAGTCATGACAAAATCACGCATCGTGTTCCATGTCAGACATTGAGTCAGATGCGACAATGCCAGCGCTTCGTCGTCAGTCAGTTCAAGCTGTAGTTTCATCTCTCATTCTCCCAGGGTTACAACCAGTACATCATCAACATATCTGGCGACAAAGTTTTGCGTCCGTTCGGCAGTCTCGCCTCCCAGACGGACAAACAACGTCAGCGAAAATGTCACCTGCTGAGTATCGGAATCTGGACGGTGGTTCCAGGCATCCTGTGCGGCTTTAATCAGCGCAAACTGCCGACGTTCCCACTGGGAAAAATCAAACACTTCAATAGCGTGTTCCCAGGCCGGGAGCGTGATAGAAACAGGCGTAAATGCCAGGGATAGGTGATTAGTCATCGGTGTATTCCTTACGTAAAAAAGGGAACACCGATCCCCTGCGGGAAGCGTGTTCCCTTAGGGTGAGTGACATCATTGATAGCGGAAAATCCGCTGTGGTGAGAAGTGTACCTTCATCGCGAAAGCGACCGCTGTTTTCAAAGGCTAAACAACGTTACCGCCCGAAGGCATCGTCTCTCAGGTCATGACGATTTTGGCTGTAATCACCCGAAGGCGTCCCTCTCAGATTACCGGGACATTGGCTGTTGTCGGAGACAACGGGTTAGCTTTTAAATGCTATCGCTTATATTCCACAGAGGCAAGCGGGTTTAATTATTCCTCGATATCAGGTTTATTATAGACACGTTCAATATAACGCCCCCGCCCATCTCCATGCCCCAGATCCATAGACACCATTGCTTTCGCCTCATCGTCACTCATACCCTTGCTTTTATGATATTCCATCGCTTCACCTGCCCAGGCATATCGCAGACTATGAGGCGCATATTTACCCACTAATCCCGCATCTCTGACAATATTTCGATAACGATCAATTGCTGATTTCAGATCCGGTTTATCAATCAGCTTACCATTCTGTTCAGCAGCAACTTTCAGAGCATGATTAACAGCACTTAGCATTTTATCGCGATCTATAATTGTCGTATCTCTTGGCCGCCCTCCTTTTGTACCAAATACGATCCTGACACGATCATCACCACGTGATAAAGCACGTTGCCAGGTTTTTAATGATTTAACAGATTGCACCGCTTCTTCTGTCCTCAGGCCAAAACAACGAGCAACCTGCATTGCAGCTGCTACGCCAACGTCTTGCTTATCTGAATAAGCGAACGCTGCGAGATAGCGTTCGCTATTAATTGCGACTTTAGTACCGTCACGACTGGCATCTGCTAATCCGAGAGCTGAATTACTTAATTCTTCATGGCTAGGGTCGGCAAGTTTTGTCCGACCAGCAACAGTCAGCATATTTCTGATTGCAGCCATCTCATTCTGCATTGTTCTTTTAGATATCCCTTCGGCCTGACGACTCTTGACATACAGCTCAATATGATTGGTTTTTATATGCTTCACATCCCGGATCTGAATATTTAATTTAGCTATTCTCTCCGCTACACGGGAGGCGATCTTTGAACGATCCGCGATAGTCTTGAACCCACCACCTCCCTGCCTTGCCAGCGTAACCAGCTGCTTACTTAATTTCGACATACCTGTCCCCTTTCACAAAGAAATACAGATCAAGCTCTTCTCCAGAAATATGGAAACGAGCGCGATCTATATTCTGAATCTTCATATAAAACATGAGTGATACATCTGGCCCCGACGGCACGGTTAGGTTTTGCGCTTCCTGCGTCTCGACGGGTATCTGTGCATCGGGGTGACAACATGTTGAGTTTTTACGAGGTTCCCCAGCTCGCAGAGCTGTTCGCGGCGTATGCCGTCCTGACGTTAGTCAGACTACCTCCATACGTCAGCTTTCACTGACATTGCCATCGATACCGAGTCGAATTTTCTCCTGAAGTTGATACGTCTGCTCTCATGGTTTCTCCGTGAATGGATGCGTTCCGTGATAAGACGTTATGGTTAAAAAGTGTGCTTAAAGATGCTGTTTCCCCAGTCCGAACACCGTGACTACGTGTGCGTCAGACTGTACAGAGTGCTGAAAGACCGCATTCCGTCTGCTAAGACGGTGCCCTTTCGCGCAGCGTCACTTGGTATCGCTAACCGCTCTTACACAAGTGACGCTGCACATATCCCGCCGCCAAATGCTGCTCTTGCAGATGCCAAATGTTCCAATTGGCATGAGCTGCGAGCCGCAAATGTTGCCAGGATAAGCTGGACGTAAGTCCGAAGGGAAAACAGCTTTAAGGATGTCGGGCAGACGTTGTTGCCCTGCGTTGAAGTGTACCTTTATCGCGTTTGCGATCACCGTTCTCAAAGGTTAAACGGTGTTATCGCCCTAAGGCATCGTCTCTCAGATTACGACGATTTTGGCTGCGGCCACCCGAAGGCATCAGTCTCAGGCCGCGCTTCTTTCCCTATGATATTGGCTTGCGATCACCCGAAGGCGCTTCTCTCAAATCGCTGGCGCAGTTCCGATTGCGCTGAAGCATTGGCTGTTGTCGGAGACAACGGTGTAGCAAATGCAGAATATATTACCCCAGAATAATTATCAATATAAT
>NZ_JANEWL010000161.1:0-5024 GCF_028069815.1 Citrobacter sp. Awk 2 | reverse complement strand
ATTATAGATTCTCTTCACATATCCATGACCTCAAATTAGCATTTTCTCTATTCTTCGTTATAACGCACATCCCTTTCATTATTCTCACGCTACAGATATTAACGTCCGAAATTGTTATCTTGCGTCCTGTCTGAAAATTAAATATTTTGCGCTGAAATGTGGCTTACGTTTCAATTTTGCACCACTTCAGGGCGCTGCATTTATTTTTTCCTGTCTACACTCTGCATATTGCGTCGAATAATCGTGCGCAAAAACCTGGCACTACCTTTGCTTAGAAGAGTATGGCCAAAGCCACAGACAGGTAAAAGACGTTTGTAGAACGTTTCCATAACAATAATTCCTCCACACAGGATGCTCTATGAAAAAGATGATAATAGCCAGCCTGGCTGCGGCCGGCGTGCTGCTTGCGGTTGCAAATCAGGCACATGCCGGCGCAACTCTCGATGCCGTAAAGAAAAAAGGTTTTGTGCAATGTGGTATCAGTGATGGCCTGCCTGGTTTTTCTTACGCCGATGCAAGTGGTAAATTCTCTGGTATTGATGTCGATGTATGTCGCGGAGTTGCCGCTGCCGTATTTGGTGATGACAGCAAAGTAAAATATACCCCACTCACCGCCAAAGAACGCTTCACCGCGTTACAGTCTGGTGAGGTCGACATGCTTTCCCGTAATACCACATGGACTTCCTCTCGCGATGCGGGGATGGGCATGTCTTTCACCGGCGTAACCTATTACGACGGCATTGGTTTTCTCACCCATAATAAAGCGGGTCTGAAGAGCGCTAAAGAACTGGATGGCGCTACGGTTTGTATTCAGGCAGGAACAGATACTGAATTGAATGTGGCCGACTACTTTAAAGCCAACAACATGAAGTATACCCCTGTCACCTTTGACCGTTCTGATGAGTCCGCTAAAGCGCTGGAATCAGGGCGCTGCGATACGCTTGCTTCCGACCAGTCTCAGTTGTACGCCCTGCGGATCAAACTGAGCAACCCCGCAGAATGGATTGTACTGCCAGAAGTTATTTCTAAAGAACCACTGGGGCCAGTCGTGCGTCGTGGTGACGACGAGTGGTTCTCGATTGTTCGCTGGACGTTGTTCGCTATGCTGAACGCTGAAGAGATGGGCGTTAACTCGAAAAATGTTGACGAAAAAGCGGCAAATCCTGCAACACCGGATATGGCGCACCTGTTAGGTAAAGAGGGGGACTATGGCAAGGATCTGAAACTTGATAACAAATGGGCTTACAACATTATCAAGCAGGTAGGTAACTACTCGGAGATCTTTGAACGTAACGTTGGATCGGAAAGCCCGCTGAAGATCAAGCGTGGACAGAACAACCTCTGGAATAACGGTGGCATTCAGTATGCACCACCCGTGCGCTAATGCGCAGTGATGCAACGAGCGCCGCAACTGCGGCGCTCAGCCCAGAGTCATAGTTACCGAGGTTTTCTTATGTCCCATCGCCGCTCAAACGTAAAAGGATCGTTATCCTTTTCTAACCCTGCGGTCCGCGCCTGGTTATTTCAAATACTCGCTGTTATTGCAGTCGTTAGCATTGCGGTCTATCTCATTCATAACACCATTAACAACCTGAGCAGTCGCGGTATTACCTCGGGATTTTCTTTTCTCGAACGCAGTGCCGGATTTGGTATCGTCCAGCATCTGATTGATTACGAGCAAGGCGATACATATGGCCGCGTTTTTATCGTCGGTCTGCTTAATACACTGTTAGTCTCCGCATTGTGCATTGTTTTCGCTTCATTTCTCGGCTTTTTTCTCGGACTAGCACGGCTGTCGGATAACTGGTTGCTACGAAAGCTCTCTACGATTTATATCGAAACGTTCCGCAATATCCCGCCATTGCTGCAGATCTTCTTTTGGTATTTTGCCGTATTACGGAATTTGCCCGGACCACGGCAGGCTGTTAGTGCCTTGGATCTGGTCTTTCTGAGCAATCGTGGGCTCTACATTCCGGCACCACAGATGGGAGAAGGTCTGATTACTTTCAGTGCCGCAATAGTGATTGCCGTCATCATCACCATTGGGTTATTTCGCTTCAACAAAATGCACCAGATCAAAACAGGCCAGTTACGCCGAACATGGCCAACAGCCCTGGCGCTAATAGCGTTTCTACCGATGATTTCACATTGGATTTTCGGCGCGGCGTTGCACTGGGATATCCCTGAACTGCGTGGGTTTAACTTCCGTGGCGGTATGGTGCTTATTCCAGAATTGGCTGCCCTGACACTGGCACTTTCTGTATACACCTCTGCATTTATTGCTGAAATTATCCGGGCGGGGATTCAGGCAGTTCCTTATGGACAGCATGAAGCGGCACGTTCTCTGGGCCTACCAAACCGGGTAACCCTGCGACAGGTCATCATCCCACAGGCGTTGCGTGTCATTATTCCCCCACTGACGAGTCAGTATCTGAATATCGTCAAGAACTCCTCTCTTGCAGCCGCCATTGGCTACCCGGATATGGTGTCATTGTTTGCCGGTACTGTGCTCAATCAAACAGGGCAGGCCATCGAAACTATCGCCATCACCATGTCGGTTTACTTGATCATCAGTCTGAGTATTTCTCTGTTGATGAATATTTATAATCGCCGCATCGCACTGATTGAGCGCTAAGGAGCCATGATGACAAAAGCACTGCTGTCTCGCCCCACGCGCCCGAGCAGTAACCAGGCAAGTCGCATTCTATTTTGGGTACGTAAAAACCTGTTCTCTAGTTGGTCAAACAGCCTGCTCACATTGCTATGCGTGTGGCTTATTTGGTCGTTCCTTCCCCCACTGTTGAACTGGGCATTCCTGCAGGCCAACTGGGTCGGTTCTACCCGGGCCGACTGTACCAAAGCAGGGGCTTGTTGGGTGTTCATCCATGAACGCTTCGGGCAATTCATGTATGGACTGTATCCACACGATCAACGCTGGCGCGTCAATCTGGCCCTGATTATTGGTCTGCTTTCCATCATCCCGATGTTCTTGAAAACCATCCCCCATCGTGGCCGCTACATCGCCATCTGGGCGGTGGTGTATCCCCTTACCGTCTGGTGGTTGATGTACGGTGGTTTTCTCGGGATTGAGCGAGTAGAAACCCGGCAGTGGGGGGGATTAACACTGACTCTGATTATCGCCTCCGTGGGTATCGCGGGCGCACTTCCATGGGGAATTTTACTGGCATTAGGCCGCCGTTCTCATATGCCGATCGTGCGTGTTTTATCGGTCATTTTCATTGAGTTCTGGCGTGGTGTACCGCTTATAACCGTCCTGTTTATGTCCTCAGTCATGCTCCCGCTATTTATGTCGGAGGGTACAACTATCGACAAACTTATTCGGGCACTGGTTGGCGTCATTCTTTTCCAGTCAGCCTATGTTGCTGAAGTGGTACGCGGGGGATTACAGGCCTTACCAAAAGGGCAGTATGAAGCGGCTGAATCACTGGCACTCGGGTACTGGAAAACGCAGGGGTTGGTGATCCTTCCACAGGCACTGAAACTGGTCATTCCCGGTTTGGTCAATACCATCATTGCGCTATTCAAGGATACCAGCCTGGTCATCATCATCGGCCTGTTCGATCTCTTTAGCAGCGTCCAGCAAGCAACTGTCGATCCGGCCTGGCTGGGGATGTCGACAGAAGGATATGTTTTCGCTGCACTGATTTACTGGGTTTTCTGTTTCAGCATGTCGCGCTATAGCCAGCATCTGGAAAAACGTTTTAACACCGGGCGTACACCGCACTGAGGAATTTATGAGCCAAATAGTAATGCCGTCCACTGACGCGATGATTACGCTGGAAAACGTCAACAAATGGTATGGGCAGTTTCATGTCCTAAAAAATATCAACCTGCAGGTCAAACAGGGAGAGCGTATCGTATTGTGCGGACCTTCTGGTTCCGGAAAATCGACGACTATCCGCTGTATTAACCATCTGGAAGAACATCAGCAAGGGCGTATTGTCGTGGATGGAATCGAGCTCAACGAGGATATCCGCAATATCGAACGTGTCAGACAGGAAGTTGGCATGGTCTTCCAGCACTTTAATCTCTTCCCTCATTTAACGGTTCTGCAAAACTGCACACTGGCCCCTATTTGGGTGCAAAAGATGCCGAAGAAAGAA
Source organism: Citrobacter sp. Awk 2 (assembly GCF_028069815.1). NCBI lineage: Bacteria > Pseudomonadati > Pseudomonadota > Gammaproteobacteria > Enterobacterales > Enterobacteriaceae > Citrobacter > Citrobacter sp. Awk 2. The sequence continues at coordinate 900 of NZ_JANEWL010000161.1, read as the reverse complement.
GCTGAAGTGCTGGCAATGCACTACCTTGAACGAGTACGCATTGCTGAACATGCACATAAGTATCCCGGGCAAATTTCCGGTGGTCAGCAACAGCGTGTCGCCATTGCGCGTTCGCTGTGCATGAAACCCAAAATCATGCTGTTTGACGAGCCTACGTCAGCGTTAGACCCCGAAATGGTAAAGGAAGTGCTGGATACGATGATTGGCCTGGCGCAATCGGGAATGACAATGCTGTGTGTAACACATGAAATGGGTTTTGCCCGCACGGTAGCGGATCGGGTGATCTTTATGGATCTTGGTGAAATTGTTGAACAAGCACCTCCGGATGAATTTTTTGCCCACCCTAAATCCGAACGAACTCGTGCCTTTTTGTCGCAGGTTATACATTAACGCCACGATTGCCTGCACATATCAGGCCGGCAGCAATGCCAACCTCGTAGGCTGGATAAAGCATTAACGCACATCCGGCCTTTTTCCTGATACGTTAAAACGCAAAAAGGCCCAGTCTTTCGACTGGGCCTTTCGCTTTTATTTGATGTCTGGCAGTTCCCTACTCTCGCATGGGGAGACCCCACACTACCATCGGCGCTACGGCGTTTCACTTCTGAGTTCGGCATGGGGTCAGGTGGGACCACCGCGCTACAGCCGCCAGACAAATTCTTTTCTACGTGCCGAACTTTAACCTAAAAACTGGTGCTGATACCCAGAGTCGAACTGGGGACCTCACCCTTACCAAGGGTGCGCTCTACCAACTGAGCCATATCAGCACACTAAATTTGATGCCTGGCAGTTCCCTACTCTCGCATGGGGAGACCCCACACTACCATCGGCGCTACGGCGTTTCACTTCTGAGTTCGGCATGGGGTCAGGTGGGACCACCGCGCTACAGCCGCCAGGCAA
>NZ_JANEWL010000160.1:0-5062 GCF_028069815.1 Citrobacter sp. Awk 2 | reverse complement strand
ATTTTGCTTAAAAAACTGTGCTAAACCATTAATGAGACTGGTAAAAATAGTACAGTTCAAAAAAAGCACAGTCTGCTTTTTAACCATATAAATACAAAATATTAATTACGTCACGAATGGGGATTCAGGTAATGAAACGGAATGCGAAAACAATCATCGCAGGGGTGATAGCACTGGCAATGTCGCACGCTGTTATGGCGGAGGATATCAAGGTCGCTGTTGTTGGCGCGATGTCAGGTCCGGTCGCGCAGTGGGGCGATATGGAATTTAATGGCGCACGTCAGGCGATTAAAGATATCAATGCCAAAGGTGGAATCAAAGGCGACAAGCTGGTAGCCGTGGAATATGACGATGCCTGCGATCCGAAACAGGCCGTTGCCGTCGCGAACAAAATCGTCAACGACGGCATTCAGTATGTGATAGGACATCTGTGCTCATCGTCGACTCAACCGGCATCAGATATTTACGAAGACGAAGGCATTCTGATGATTTCTCCGGGGGCGACTAACCCGGAACTGACGCAGCGTGGTTACGCGCACATCATGCGCACCGCGGGTCTGGATTCCTCTCAGGGGCCGACTGCCGCGAAATACATCCTGGAGAAGGTGAAACCGCAGCGTATCGCCATCATTCATGACAAGCAGCAGTACGGTGAAGGCCTGGCGCGTTCGGTGCAGGACAGCCTGAAAGCAGGTAAAGCCAACATCGTCTTCTTTGATGGGATCACCGCCGGGGAGAAAGATTTTTCTGCGCTGATCGCCCGCCTGAAAAAAGAAAATATCGACTTCGTTTATTACGGTGGCTACTACCCGGAAATGGGGCAAATGCTGCGTCAGGCGCGTTCAGTTGGCCTGAAGACGCAGTTTATGGGACCAGAAGGTGTAGGCAATGCCTCACTGTCTAACATTGCCGGTGATGCCGCGGAAGGCATGTTGGTTACTATGCCAAAACGCTATGACCAGGACCCGGCGAATAAAGCTATCGTCGATGCGCTCAACGCTGAGAAGAAAGATCCAACCGGACCTTACGTATGGATCACCTACGCAGCCGTTCAGTCACTGGCGACAGCGATGGATCGTAGCGGTAGCAAAGAGCCGTTAGACCTGGTGAAAGATCTGAAAGCACACGGGGCTGATACCGTGATTGGGCCGCTGAAATGGGACGAAAAAGGCGATTTGAAGGGATTTGAGTTTGGTGTCTTCCAGTGGCACGCGGATGGTTCATCGACTGTCGCGAAGTAATACCTGAAGACGCGTTATCCCACCGCCCGTGCAAAACGGGCGGGTTTAAAAAGGTTACCTTATGTCCGAGCAGTTCCTCTATTTCTTGCAGCAGATGTTTAACGGCGTCACGCTGGGAAGCACCTACGCGCTGATCGCCATTGGCTACACGATGGTGTACGGCATTATCGGCATGATCAACTTCGCCCACGGCGAGGTGTATATGATCGGCAGTTATGTCTCCTTTATGATCATCGCTGCGCTAATGATGATGGGTATTGATTCCAGCTGGCTGCTGGTTGCCGCGGGCTTCGTCGGTGCCATCGTGATTGCCAGCGCCTACGGCTGGAGCATTGAACGCGTGGCGTATCGGCCCGTACGCAGCTCCAAGCGCCTGATTGCGCTGATTTCCGCCATCGGGATGTCTATCTTCCTGCAAAACTACGTCAGTCTGACGGAAGGCTCACGCGACGTGGCACTGCCTAGCCTGTTTAACGGTCAGTGGACTGTCGGTAGCAGTGAAAACTTCTCTGCGTCCATCACCACCATGCAGCTGGTTATCTGGATTGTGACCTTCCTTGCGATGCTGGCGCTGACGCTGTTTATCCGCTATTCGCGTATGGGACGCGCCTGTCGTGCCTGCGCGGAAGACCTGAAAATGGCCAGTCTGCTCGGTATTAACACTGACCGCGTGATCGCGCTGACTTTTGTGATTGGCGCAGCAATGGCGGCGGTAGCAGGTGTATTGCTTGGACAGTTCTACGGTGTAATTAACCCCTATATTGGCTTTATGGCCGGGATGAAAGCCTTTACCGCGGCGGTTCTTGGCGGTATCGGTAGCATTCCTGGGGCGATGATCGGCGGCCTGATTCTGGGCGTGGCGGAAGCGCTCTCCTCTGCTTATCTGAGTACGGAATATAAAGATGTGGTGTCATTCGCACTGCTGATTCTGGTGCTGCTGGTAATGCCGACCGGTATTCTGGGTCGCCCGGAGGTAGAGAAAGTATGAAACCGATGCATTTTGCAATGGCGCTGCTTTCAGCGGTCATGTTTTTCATCCTGGCGGGCGTCTTCATGGGCGTTCAACTGGAACTGGATGGCACGAAGCTGGTGGTGGATACCGCTGCGGATATCCGCTGGCAGTGGGTGTTTATCGGTACCGGCGTGGTCTTTCTTTTCCAACTGCTGCGTCCCGTTTTCCAGAAGAGCCTGAAGAGCGTCTCCGGACCGAAGTTCATTCTGCCGGCGATTGATGGCTCAACCGTTAAACAGAAGCTGTTCCTGGTGGCGCTGCTAGTTATTGCTGTCGCATGGCCATTTATGGTGTCGCGCGGCACGGTGGATATCGCTACGCTGACGATGATTTATATCATTCTCGGCCTCGGCTTAAACGTGGTGGTCGGCCTTTCCGGCCTGCTGGTGCTGGGCTACGGCGGCTTCTATGCCATTGGTGCGTATACCTTTGCGCTGCTGAACCACTATTATGGTCTTGGTTTCTGGACCTGTTTGCCGTTGGCGGGACTGGTATCGGCGGCGGCAGGGTTCCTGCTTGGCTTCCCGGTTCTGCGTCTGCGCGGCGACTACCTGGCGATAGTGACCTTAGGCTTTGGCGAAATCGTACGTATCCTGTTGCTCAATAATACTGAAGTCACCGGTGGCCCGAATGGTATCAGCCAGATCCCTAAACCCACCTTTTTCGGTCTGGAATTCAGCCGTAGCGCCCGTGAAGGCGGCTGGGATACCTTCAGCAACTTCTTTGGTGTGAAATACGATCCCTCTGACCGTGTGATTTTCCTCTACCTGGTGGCGCTGCTGCTGGTGGTCTTCTCGCTGTTTGTCATCAACCGCCTGTTGCGTATGCCGTTGGGCCGTGCATGGGAAGCGCTGCGTGAAGATGAAATTGCCTGCCGTTCACTGGGCTTAAACCCTACACGCATCAAGCTGACCGCCTTTACCATCAGCGCTGCGTTTGCCGGTTTTGCCGGAACGCTGTTTGCCGCGCGCCAGGGTTTTGTCAGTCCGGAATCGTTCACCTTTGCTGAGTCGGCCTTTGTGCTGGCGATTGTCGTGCTGGGGGGGATGGGATCGCAGTTTGCGGTGATCCTGGCGGCTATCCTGCTGGTGGTCTCACGTGAGCTGATGCGTGATTTCAATGAATACAGCATGTTAATGCTGGGTGGTTTGATGGTACTGATGATGATCTGGCGTCCGCAGGGCTTGCTGCCGATGACCCGTCCACAGTTGAAACTGAAAAACGGGGAAGCAAAAGGAGAGCAGGCATGAGTCAGCCATTATTATCGGTTAGCGGCCTGATGATGCGTTTTGGCGGCCTGCTGGCAGTCAACAATGTGTCTTTGGATTTGCATAAAAAAGAGATTGTCTCTCTGATTGGACCGAACGGCGCGGGGAAAACCACGGTCTTCAACTGCCTGACCGGGTTCTATAAGCCGACCGGCGGGACGATTAAGCTGCGCGACCAGCACCTTGAAGGGCTGCCGGGCCAGCAAATTGCGCGTATGGGCGTGGTGCGTACCTTCCAGCATGTGCGCCTGTTTCGCGAAATGACAGTGATTGAAAACCTGCTGGTGGCGCAGCATCAGCAACTGAAAGCTGGGGTTTTCTCCGGGCTGTTAAAAACTCCGGCTTTTCGCCGCACGCAGGATGAAGCGCTGGACCGCGCCGCCACCTGGCTTGATCGTATCGGCCTGTTGCAACATGCTAACCGGCAGGCGAGCAACCTGGCCTATGGCGACCAGCGCCGTCTTGAGATTATCCGTTGCATGGTCACTCAGCCGGAAATTCTGATGCTCGATGAACCTGCTGCGGGCCTTAACCCGAAAGAAACCAAAGAGCTGGATGAGCTGATTGCCGAACTGCGCGATCATCATGACACCACCATCCTGCTCATTGAGCACGATATGAAGCTGGTGATGGGTATTTCTGATCGTATTTACGTGGTGAACCAGGGGACGCCGCTGGCGAACGGGACACCGGAGCAGATTCGTAACAACCCGGACGTGATCCGCGCCTATTTAGGTGAAGCATAATGGTGGTGAGGCATAAGATGGAAAAAGTCATGTTGTCTTTTGACAACGTCAACGCCCACTACGGCAAGATCCAGGCACTGCACGATGTCAGCCTGTACATCAATCAGGGTGAAATCGTGACGCTTATCGGTGCCAACGGTGCGGGGAAAACCACGCTGCTCGGAACGCTGTGCGGCGATCCTCGGGCTACAAGTGGGCGTATTGTCTTTGATGGTAAAGATATTACCGACTGGCAGACGGCAAAAATCATGCGTGAAGCGGTGGCGATTGTCCCGGAAGGGCGTCGCGTATTTTCCCGTATGACGGTAGAAGAGAACCTGGCGATGGGGGGCTTTTTTGCCGAGCGCGACCAGTTTCAGGAGCGTATTCAATGGGTATACGACCTGTTTCCACGTCTGCATGAACGTCGTATCCAGCGTGCGGGAACCATGTCTGGTGGTGAGCAGCAGATGCTGGCGATTGGCCGGGCTTTGATGAGCCAGCCGCGTTTGTTGCTGCTCGATGAGCCGTCTCTGGGGCTGGCACCGATCATCATCCAGCAGATCTTTAACACCATTGAGCAATTGCGCGAGCAGGGGATGACGATTTTCCTCGTCGAACAAAACGCCAACCAGGCACTGAAACTCGCTGACCGTGGTTACGTGCTGGAAAACGGTCACGTGGTGCTGGAAGATACCGGTGATGCATTGCTGGCGAACGAAGCGGTGCGTAGCGCTTATTTGGGCGGATAACAGTTATCTAAGTAGATAAGGGGCTCATCAGGCCCCTTTTTTATTGCGCCATGTTATTATTGAT
>NZ_JANEWL010000016.1:0-60066 GCF_028069815.1 Citrobacter sp. Awk 2 | reverse complement strand
TTTATATATAGTTTAAATAATGCTGGAGTTACCCTATATTAGCCCATCGAATTTATCTGGCTTCGGGTTGTACAACTCCATGAAAGACATAGATACACTTATCAGCAACAATGCACTATGGTCAAAGATGCTGGTAGAAGAGGATCCCGGATTTTTTGAAACGCTGACACATGCACAAAATCCGCGTTTTCTATGGATTGGATGTTCCGACAGTCGCGTTCCCGCTGAACGTTTAACCGGTCTTGAACCGGGTGAACTGTTTGTTCACCGTAATGTGGCTAATCTGGTTATTCACACCGACCTGAACTGTCTCTCAGTGGTTCAGTATGCGGTGGATGTACTGGAAGTGGAACACATTATTATTTGTGGCCACTATGGATGCGGCGGAGTCCAGGCAGCCATTGAAAATAAAGAACAGGGGCTGATTGATAACTGGTTGTTGCATATTCGCGATATCTGGTTTAAACACAGCTCACTGCTGGGCGAAATGCCGCAGGAACGTCGCATGGACACCCTGTGCGAACTGAATGTCATGGAGCAGGTCTATAACCTGGGCCATTCGACAATCATGCGTTCAGCCTGGAAACGCGGTCAGAAAGTGACGATTCACGGATGGGCTTACGGTATTCATGATGGCCTGCTGCGCGATCTGGACGTCACGGCCACCAGCCGCGAAACGCTGGAACAACGCTACCGACAGGGGTTGTCGAACCTTAGCCAGAAGCACAGCAACCATAAGTAAGGCGATATTGCCGGGTGGCGGTGACGCCTTACCCGGCCTGCAAATCAGCGCCGTAGGCCTGATAAGCGAAGCGCCATCAGGCGCTCCAGCCCATTACTCGTCCAGCAACACCACTTTGCCAACATACGGCAGATGGCGATAACGTTGCGCATAGTCAATGCCGTAGCCCACAACGAACTCATCTGGAATAGAGAAACCGATAAACTCGACCGGTACATTCACTTCACGGCGAGAAGGTTTATCCAGCAACGTACAAATCGCCAGAGATTTAGGTTCACGCAGACTCAGGATTTCACGCACTTTAGACAGCGTGTTGCCGGAGTCGATGATGTCTTCAACAATCAGCACGTCTTTGCCACGAATGTCTTCATCCAGGTCTTTGAGGATTTTAACATCACGTGTGGTGGACATTCCGCTGCCGTAGCTGGAGGCGGTCATGAAATCGACTTCGTGGGAGACATGCACTTCGCGGCACAGGTCAGCCATAAACATAAATGAACCGCGTAACAGGCCTACCAGCACCATATCACTGCCGCTGTCCTTGTAACGCTCGTTAATCTGACGCCCCAATTCGGCAATACGCGCTTTGATCTCCGCTTCCGGGATCATGACTTCTACAGTATGTTTCATAAAAGAAATAACTCACTGATTTTTATCAGTTAACACATCATGCAAATCGAAAGAAAGCGCTTACCTTGATACACCGACAGAGAGGCGGTGGCTCGCACTAACCACAAAACTTGCGACAGCATACAAACAATTCAGTGGGTGAAGTATACCAGCAAAGAGACCGCATTCCTCTGATAGTTAGTAAGAGAACCTGCGCACGCATTTTAACGCGCTCTAAATACATAAAAGCCGGGCAACGAACCCGGCTTTTAGCGTGAACAAAATCGGACTTTTTCAGGTCAGAACGTTTCCCAATGTTGATCCTGGGTAGTCGAGACAACGCGATCCTGGCGCGGAGCGTCCTGCGATGGTTTTCGTGCCCCGCTTACCGCCTTCTCACGGGTAATGCGAAATACCGCAACAGCCTGCCGCAACTGCTCGGCCTGTTGCTCCAGTGAGGCCGCCGCCGCCGCAGACTCCTCCACCAGCGCGGCGTTTTGCTGGGTAACGCTGTCCATCTGCGAAACCGCGAGGCTAACCTGTTCAATCCCCCGACTTTGTTCTTCAGAAGCAGACGCAATTTCGCCCATGATATCGGTCACACGGGTCACCGCCGCGACAATTTCAGCCATGGTTTTACCGGCATCCGAAACCTGCTGCGATCCCATGCCGACACAGTGAGTTGAATTATCAATCAGCGCTTTGATCTCTTTTGCTGCCTGGGCACTACGGCTTGCCAGAGTCCGTACCTCACCGGCTACAACCGCAAATCCGCGCCCCTGTTCTCCTGCTCTGGCCGCTTCTACTGCGGCGTTCAGCGCCAGAATGTTGGTCTGGAATGCAATACTGTCGATAACGTTCGTGATCTGCGCGATTTGCTGCGAGCTGTCCGCTATTTCACTCATCGTATGAACAACGGTATCAACAACACGCCCCCCGCGAGCGGCAGTATCAGAGGCGTTTTTCGCCAATTGGGTCGCCTGTTTCGCATTGTCCGTATTCTGCTTCACTGTCGCAGTCAACTGCTCCATGCTGGCGGCTGTTTCCTCAAGCGAGGCTGCCTGCTGCTCGGTGCGCGAAGAAAGGTCGTTGTTGCCCGAGGATATTTCAGCGGCCCCGGTATGAATTGACTCCGAGCTATTACGTACGGCAGTGACTGTCGAAATCAGCGACTGTTGCATCTCTTCCAACCCCATCGCCAGTCGGCCCATTTCGTTGCGACCTTCAACATTAAGCTTATGGGTTAAATCTCCACCGGTAATGACGCGAATATGCTCCATAATCTGCGCCAGCGGCTTCAGCAGGATGTGTTGCAACCCGCTCCAGATCATGCCCAGAACGATCAGCACAACCAGAACGATGCCTCCCAGCGTCCACTGCATACGGGAAAAACTGAGCTGATTCTCCGCAGCAGCGTGCTGCAGCAGCGCATTATTCTCGTTTCGCCAGTGGTCATAGCTCGCTTCCATTTCATCCTGCGCTTTCTGAGCATCAAGATCGCCATAGGCCTGATAGTTATTCGCTCGCAGATACTCAATCGATAATTTCATGACTTCGTGCATCTGGCGATATTGCTTTTCCATTTCACTGGCGATCTGCGGATCTTGCCCTGTAACCTGTGGTAATCCCTGATACCGGGCGAAATAACCTTCAGCCTTCTTCATTGAATCACTGGCGGTATTGAGCAGCGTGTTGATCGCGGCTAAAGAAGCAGGATCGCTCTGATTTTTTAAAAAGCGGATGGCGACGCGTGTCACCGTAACACGGGTTTTAATCAACGTATTGACGCTGTCACTCAGATTTTCTTGCTGAGCATTGAGGGTGCCTGAGTTCTGGAAATTCTGCCTATCATTGTTTACCGCAGAATAAAACAGGCTTCCCGTAACGGCCTGCAGTAAACAGAAAATGGCGAGAACCAGCAGGATACCGGTAATAACACGAATATTTTTAATCACGTTTTTTCATCCATTGAACTCACATTGGGTACATGATGATTATCGGCCCCAAAGGCGATTACTTTATGTTCAATGGCAGAATATGCAGGGGATGCGCCATACCCGGCCGACAAGAAATATCCTGTAGGCCGGGTAAGCGAAGAGACGTCGTTGTTTAAACCGTAAAACCGAGCATCATGCCGGTGTCTTCGTGCTCCAGCAGATGGCAGTGCGCCATATAGGCATGTTCTTTCGGCGCGTCGTGGTCAAACTTCACCAGCACCTCACTGACGCCACCTTCGACACGCACGGTGTCCTTCCAGCCGGCGCGATGCGTGGCCGGCGCTTTGCCATTCTCAGAGAGGATGCGGAACTGCGTGCCGTGAATATGGAACGGATGCAGCATCATGTCACCCTGACCGGAAATGACCCAGCGTTCATGCTGGCCTTTCGCCGCGGCAAACATCGGTTTATTCATATCAAAGGGCAGGCCATTAATCCGATTGGCGTTATGGAAATCAAACGACCCGCCATGTTTCATATTGCTCATATCACCCTGTTTCATGCTGCCCATATTGCCGTGATTCATATTGCCGTGGCTCATGTTACCGTGACTCATGTTGCTGCTGTTCATATGGCCCATCATTTGCCCGTGATCCATCCCGGCCATCGCCTGATCGCCATACTTTTGCATCAGCATCTGCATGCCCATCATGTCGAGCATCGGGTCCATCGACAATTGCAGTTTACGCACCGTCAGTCCATCCAGAGAAGGCAGCGCTGGCAGGGTGGTCAGCGTATCCGGCAGCGTCCCGGAAGCGGTAATAAGCAGCGGTTGAATACGCATCACCGGATGTGGCTTATCAAATGGCGCGATCGCCATCCCCATCTGGCTCACCGGCAGAGTGACCAAATCAAAGGCTTTTCCGTCGCTCACATCCACCAATACTTCAAAACGCTCACCCATCAGCATCGGCAGTTCGGTCACTTTTACCGGCTCAGCTAACAATCCACCATCACTGGCAATCACATACAGGGGACGGTTATCGCTGGCCGCGATATTAAGCGAGCGTGCGTTACAGCCATTCAGCAGACGCAGGCGCAACCAGCCGCGTGGTGCGGCATGTTGTGGGTAAATCGCCCCATTGGTTAGCAGCGTATCGCCAAACCAACCGACGGCGGCGGTCATCATATCCAACTGGTAATTAATTTGTCCGTCAGCGGAAAACTGTTTATCCTGAATAATCACCGGCACATCGTCGATACCCCACTGCTTCGGTAGCAGTAGTTTGCGGATCTCGTCATCTTCAATCAGCACCAGTCCGGCCAGGCCCATCGCAACCTGACGTCCGGTTTTCCCGTGTTGATGTGGATGGAACCAACAGGTTGCTGCCCGTTGCGCAGGGGTAAAGGTCACTGAACGCTTCCCACCCGCCGGAATAACGCCTTGCGGCCCGCCATCGACTTCACCGGGGATTTCCAGCCCATGCCAGTGCAGCGTCGTCTCTTCGGCCAGTTGATTATGGATATCCACACTCACCGCCTGACCTTTATTCAGTTTTACCGCGGGTCCGAGCACGTTACCGTTATATCCCCAGGTGGTGGCGGTTTTCCCCGCAAACGTCGACTGCCCAGCTTTCACAATCAGCTGTATGCGATTAGAAGCATCCGCAGTTAACAGGTCAGGAATGGGTAACGCAGGACGGTCAGCCGCAAAAACGGTGCGGCTCCACAAAGGTAAAGCTGACGCGACGCCCAGCGCCACGGAGTACTTTAAAAAGTCACGACGTTGCATATTCATTTCCTTATATTCAGCAGCTTAAGCAGGCTATCTTTTAAGCATAAGCCCTCCCCTTACGGGAAGGTCAAGTGAACGGCTGATAATAAAGGTCGTCGCTTCGCTCGCAGTATGCTAACGTTTAATTTCCGTGATGCAGTGGTAGAAGCAATGAAGACGTTTTTCAGAACAGTTTTGTTCGGCAGCCTGATGGCAGTATGCGCAAATAGCTACGCGCTTAGTGAATCCGAAGCCGAAGATATGGCCGATTTAACGGCAGTTTTTGTTTTTCTGAAAAATGACTGTGGCTACCAGAATTTGCCCAACGGGCAGATACGTCGCGCACTGGTCTTTTTTGCCCAACAGAACCAGTGGGACCTCAGTAATTACGATACCTTCGATATGAAAGCACTCGGTGAAGACAGCTATCGCGATTTGAGCGGTATTGGTATTCCGGTCGCGAAAAAATGCAAAGCGCTGGCGCGCGACTCCTTAAGTCTGTTGGCTTACGTCAAATAAGACACCTTGCCCGATGGCGCTACGCTTATCGGGCCTACGAACCAGGAATGACATCGTTGTGCCAGGCCGGGTAGCACAGCGCCCCCGGCAGAGGCGAGTGCGAATTAACGCTGTTGCACAAATTCACGATACGCGGCAACCACCTGCAAGAAATCTTCAACGCCGCACAAAGATAAACTCTCTTCGTCGTAGTAATTCATTCCTTCTTCCATTTCATCGCCCGTGAACTCCAGTTGATTGGCGCGAACCATAACCTCTTCGCCATCCAGCCAGAGCGTGTATTCATGCCCTGCTCGCTGCCAGGAACGTTCACTGCCTTTTACCGCACGCGCTGCCTGTTCCACTTCATCAAGCAAGGCCATGTTCTCTTTCACTTCTTCATTAAACCAGTGCCCCACGACTTCATGGCCCATGGACATACGCACTAAAACCCGCCCGGTAACATCGCGCAGAAATTCGTAATCCATAATGTCTTCCTCTGCTCCCGGCAATGCGCCAATACCGCATTGCACCTTGCTGTAATTATCGCAGCAGCGCGGCAGAAAAAAAGTGTAGCGGGTATAAGGAATAGAAATAAAAATGCCCGGAGAAGTCAGCTTCTTCGGGCATTGATGCGTTTTTACGCTAAATGTGGTCGCGAATTAAACCGCTGTCTGAAAAATCACGCTATCTGCTTTCTCGGTGTACTGAGAGAGCTGGTCAAAGTTCAGATACCGGTAAGTATCCACGGCCGTTTTATCTACCTGCGCCACATAGGTCTGATACTCTTCCGCTGTCGGCAGTTTACCGATCAGCGCAGCAACCGCCGCCAGCTCTGCAGAAGCCAGGTAGACGTTCGCCCCCGTACCTAAACGGTTCGGGAAGTTACGGGTTGAGGTAGAAACGACTGTCGCACCGTCTGCCACACGCGCCTGGTTACCCATGCACAGTGAACAGCCAGGAATCTCGATACGCGCCCCGCTCTTACCAAAGACGCTGTAATAGCCTTCCTCGGTAAGCTGTGCCGCATCCATACGCGTTGGTGGAGCAACCCACAGACGCGTTGGCAACTGGCCTTTATGCGCATCCAGCAGTTTACCCGCGGCACGGAAGTGACCAATGTTTGTCATGCAGGAACCGATGAACACTTCGTCAATCTTCTCGCCCTGCACGTCAGACAGCAGACGCGCGTCGTCCGGATCGTTTGGCGCACACAGGATTGGCTCTTTGATATCCGCCAGATCGATGTCGATCACTGCCGCGTATTCGGCGTCAGCATCGGCTTCCAGCAGCTGCGGATCCGCCAGCCATTTTTCCATGCCCTGTACACGACGTTCCAGCGTACGGCGATCGCCGTAGCCTTCCGCGATCATCCATTTCAGCAGAACGATGTTGGAGCTGAGGTACTCAACGATCGGCTCTTTGTTCAGCTTGATGGTACAACCGGCAGCGGAACGCTCAGCGGACGCATCGGTCAGTTCGAATGCCTGCTCAACTTTCAGATCCGGCAGACCTTCAATTTCCAGAATGCGGCCAGAGAAGATATTTTTCTTACCTTTCTTCTCAACGGTCAGCAGACCTTGTTTGATCGCGTACAGCGGGATGGCATGAACCAGGTCACGCAGGGTGATACCCGGCTGCATTTTGCCTTTGAAACGCACCAGAACAGATTCCGGCATATCCAGCGGCATCACGCCAGTCGCAGCCGCGAATGCCACCAGACCAGAACCCGCCGGGAAAGAGATACCGATTGGGAAACGGGTATGGGAGTCACCACCGGTACCCACGGTATCCGGCAGCAGCATACGGTTCAGCCAGGAGTGGATTACGCCATCACCCGGACGCAGCGACACGCCGCCACGGTTCATGATGAAGTCAGGCAGAGTATGGTGGGTGGTCACGTCAACCGGTTTCGGATACGCAGCGGTATGACAGAACGACTGCATCACCAGGTCAGAAGAGAAGCCCAGGCACGCCAGGTCTTTCAGTTCGTCACGGGTCATTGGGCCGGTGGTATCCTGAGAGCCGACGGAAGTCATCTTCGGTTCACAGTAGGCACCCGGACGGACGCCGGTTACGCCACATGCGCGGCCAACCATTTTCTGAGCCAGAGAGAAGCCGCGGCTGCTTTCCGCCACATCTTTCGCCTGACGGAATACATCACTGTGCGGCAGACCCAGCGCTTCACGCGCTTTGGTGGTCAGGCCGCGACCGATAATCAGCGGAATACGGCCACCGGCGCGCACTTCGTCAACCAGCACATCGGTTTTCAGTTCGAAGGTAGCCAGCAGTTCGTTGGTTTCGTGGTTACGCACTTCGCCCTTGAATGGGTAAACGTCAATTACGTCGCCCATGTTCAGGTTGCTTACGTCCACTTCAATCGGCAGCGCGCCCGCATCTTCCATGGTGTTGAAGAAGATCGGTGCAATTTTGCCGCCCAGACACAAACCACCGCCACGCTTGTTCGGTACATGAGGGATATCATCACCCATAAACCACAGCACGGAGTTGGTCGCAGATTTACGCGAAGAACCGGTACCGACAACGTCACCCACATAGGCCAGCGGGTAACCTTTTTTCTGTAATGCTTCGATCTGTTTGATCGGGCCAACGACACCCGGCTGATCCGGCTCTATACCTTCACGGGCGTTTTTCAGCATCGCCAGGGCGTGCAGCGGAATATCAGGGCGAGACCACGCGTCCGGGGCCGGAGACAGGTCATCGGTGTTGGTTTCACCCGTCACTTTGAAGACGGTAACGGTGATTTTTTCAGCCAGAGCAGGACGGTTCAGGAACCATTCGGCATCAGCCCAGGACTGCATCACTTGCTTAGCATATTCGTTGCCAGCTTTGGCTTTTTCTTCTACATCGTAGAAGTTATCAAACATCAGCAGCGTTGAAGAGAGCGCTTTGGCGGCAATCGGTGCCAGTTTGGCATCGTCCAGCGCATCAATCAGCGGATGAATGTTATAACCGCCCTGCATGGTACCCAGCAGTTCGATGGCTTTTTCTGGCGTGATCAGCGGAGAGGTAGTGTCACCTTTAGCGACAGCGGCGAGAAAACCGGCTTTAACGTAAGCGGCTTCATCTACACCAGGGGGAACGCGGTTAATCAACAGGTCTAACAGGAATTCTTCTTCGCCCACAGGCGGGGTCTTCAGCAGCTCGACAAGTGCAGCCATTTGGGTTGCGTCTAAGGGTTTCGGCACAATCCCCTGGGCGGCACGCTCAGCTACGTGCTTACGGTATTCTTCTAGCACGACGATATCTCCTCGCTCTCATTGTCATAATGCGGCGCTTTTGTATATGGGCGATTCTCTTCACGCTCCTGTGAGACAGCAGTTAGTAGGGTAAATGCCCGGTACCGCAAAAGGCACAATAACAGGATTTTCGTTGGGTGTTAATCTGTTTACAAAAAAGCAACATAAAAAATTGGCTGAATCGTTAAGGATGGTCTAATGCTCTTCACAATAGCAGAAGGGGAATGATAATTTTCACCAGCAATGTTTAGTCACATTATTTAGCTCCCTGATAATAAACTTGCGTTAACGATCCCAAGATTCGTCAAAAATTAAACTATTGTCTCTTTATACTCACGGAACACTGCACCCACTGGCGGCAGGCATAATGACTATGACGATTCTTACTGAGTCGGGAGAGATAAAATGACGTTGCCCTTTAAGCCCCATATCATTGCTCTGGCGTGCAG
This sequence comes from Citrobacter sp. Awk 2, assembly GCF_028069815.1. Taxonomy (NCBI): domain Bacteria; kingdom Pseudomonadati; phylum Pseudomonadota; class Gammaproteobacteria; order Enterobacterales; family Enterobacteriaceae; genus Citrobacter; species Citrobacter sp. Awk 2. Next base: position 50,797 of record NZ_JANEWL010000016.1, on the reverse strand, counting down.
TGCAGGGTTATTTGTCGGTGCGGGCGTGCTGTTTGTAAACAGCCGCACACCAGAAGCCCCCTCGCAGCCTGCCCCGGCAGTAGCGCCTCAACCGCCCGTTGCAGCGGCTCCCGCAGTCGCCCCGGTTGCGGCAACAACGTACACCACTGCTCAACTCGATCAGTGGGTCGCCCCTGTTGCGCTCTACCCTGACCCGTTACTTTCTCAGGTGTTGATGGCCTCAACGTATCCATCGAACGTGGTACAGGCGGTTCAGTGGTCTCGTGATAATCCGACACTGCAAGGTGATGCCGCCATTCAGGCAGTGTCCGGCCAGTCATGGGATCCCAGCGTGAAGTCGCTGGTGGCATTTCCGCAACTGATGGCTCTGATGGGCGAAAACCCTGACTGGGTACAAAACCTGGGAAATGCGTTTCTGGCACAGCCACAGGACGTGATGGATGCCGTACAACGCCTGCGTTTGCTGGCTCAGCAAACAGGTTCGCTAAAATCCACACCGCAGCAAACGGTCACGAACACCCAGAAAACAACCGTGGTTCAGACGCCGTCATCATCAACGACGAAAGTGACCAGCAGCGCGCCCACCTCGACGGTTATCAAAATTGAGCCGACCGATCCACAGGTGGTATATGTGCCGAACTACAATCCAACCGTTGTTTACGGCAGCTGGCCTAATACTGCCTACCCGCCCGTCTATCTGCCGCCCCCTCCGGGAGAGCAATTTGCCGATAGCTTCGTCAAAGGTTTCGGCTATAGCCTGGGCGTTGCGACGACCTATGCGCTGTTCAGTAACATCGACTGGGATGACGACGACCATCACCATGATGATGACTACCATGACCATGACGGCCCTCACGGCGGTAATGGCTACCAGCACAACGGAGATAACATCAATATTGATGTTAACAATTTCAACCATATCTCCGGACAAAACCTGAAAGGGCAAAACATTGCCTGGCAGCACAACCCTGCGTACCGTAACGGCGTGCCTTACCAGAACGACGCGGTCGCACAACGTTTTCATCAGACCAACGTTAGCGGGGGTTTAAGCGCCACTCAACATACACCGACCACCGCTGCCACACGAGACAGCCAGCGTCAGGCCGCAATGACGCAGTTCCAACAGCGTAGCCAGACCTCTCCGGCAAACTTGTCGGGTCAGACATCGCGGGATGCTCAACGTAAAGCCGCCTCTTCACAGCTAAATCAAATTGCCCAGCGCAATAACTATCGTGGCTATGACGAAACACAAAACAACAGCCGTCGTGAAGCAGCACAGAAGACGCTGAATAAATCCACTACGCAACAGCAGCACCGCTCTGAACTGAAGTCAAAAGCTCAGCAACATCCGGTTTCACAGCAGCAAAGGGAAACCGCTCGCCAACGCGTTGAATCATCCAACTCGCAACAACGTCTGGCCTCCCGTCAGAATACACATTCAAACGTCTTCAGCGGGAATGACAGCCGCTCACCGTCGTGGCAGTCCCAGCAACTGCGTGGACAGGAAAGCCGTCGCGCGAGCAACCTCAACAGCGGGCAGCGCGCTGCGGCACGCGAGAATTTTTCTGAGCACCACGAATTTCGCCGTCGTTAACCGGAGCCGATGATGAAAAAAATTATGTTAAGCGCCCTGTTGCTCTCCTTGCCGCTGGTGAGCTATGCGCAACAGGCGTTCACCTCCCCCGAAGAAGCGGCCAGTGCATTTGCCGCTGCGGTGGCGCAGCAAAATGAAAAGCAGCTCACGGCGCTACTGGGTGAAAACTGGCGACATTTTTTACCACCAGAAGGGGCCGATCCGGAAGCGGTGGCACGCTTTAATCGCGACTGGAAGGTGAGCCATCACATTGTGCTGCAGGACAACATGGCGCATCTCAACGTAGGGCAAGATGACTGGCAGTTACCCATACCGATGGTGAAAACCAGCAAAGGTTGGGCGTTCGATATGACCGAAGCCCAGGAGGAGATCCTCACTCGAACGATCGGTCGCAACGAGCTTTCAGCCATCGAAGCACTGCACGCCTACGTTGACGCGCAGCAAAGCTATTACGCGCTGAACAAATCGTATGCGCAAAAAATTGTCAGTAGCGAAGGTAAAAAAGATGGGCTTTACTGGCCCGCCGCACCAGGCGAAGCGCCAAGCCCTCTGGGACCCGCCTTCAGCCCACAAGAGCCCGGCACGGGTTATCACGGTTATCGTTTCCGCATACTGCCGGACAACGCCAGTGGTTTTGCCATGATTGCATGGCCCATTAGCTACGGTCACACAGGGGTGATGAGCTTTATGATTAGCGGCGATGACAATGTATATCAGGCCAATCTCGGCGTTGATTCTCAGCAAAAAGCACAGGCGTTAACCACATTCCATCCGGATAAAAACTGGCAGCCCGTAGCACCGTAAAGCGAGGTTAAGCCGTAGGCCGGGGTAGCGCTACCCGGCATGTTGCCTGAAATAACGGGTAGCTTTAGGCAAAAAAAACGCCTCCGAAGAGGCGTTTTCACAAAAACGAGAAGATTACTTTTTCTTCGCTTTCGGGTTTGGCAGGTCGGTGATGCTGCCTTCGAACACTTCTGCCGCCAGGCCCACAGACTCATGCAGAGTCGGGTGTGCGTGGATGGTCAGTGCGATATCTTCAGCGTCGCAACCCATTTCGATCGCCAGACCAATTTCGCCCAGCAGCTCGCCGCCGTTGGTACCGACAATTGCACCACCGATCACACGGTGAGATTCTTTGTCGAAAATCAGTTTGGTCATACCGTCTGCGCAGTCGGAAGCGATAGCACGGCCAGAGGCAGCCCACGGGAAGGTGGCGGTTTCGTAGCTGATGCCTTTTTCTTTCGCTTCTTTCTCAGTCAGGCCAACCCATGCAACTTCTGGTTCAGTGTACGCGATGGATGGGATAACTTTCGGGTCGAAGTAGTGTTTCTTCCCGGCGATAACTTCAGCGGCAACGTGACCTTCGTGAACACCTTTGTGCGCCAGCATCGGCTGACCGACGATATCGCCGATAGCAAAGATGTGCGGCACGTTGGTGCGCAGCTGTTTGTCAACGCGGATGAAACCACGGTCATCAACTTCAACGCCAGCTTTGCCCGCGTCGAGGTTTTTACCGTTCGGTACACGACCGATAGCAACCAGTACGGCATCATAACGCTGTGCTTCAGCAGGCGCTTTTTTGCCTTCCATGGAAACGTAGATACCGTCTTCTTTCGCTTCAACGGCAGTCACTTTGGTTTCCAGCATCAGGTTGAATTTCTTGCTGATGCGTTTGGTGAAGACTTTCACCACGTCTTTATCGGCAGCCGGGATAACCTGGTCAAACATTTCAACCACGTCAATCTCTGAACCCAGCGCATGGTACACGGTACCCATTTCCAGACCGATGATACCGCCGCCCATTACCAGCAGGCGCTTAGGAACAGTTTTCAGTTCCAGTGCATCGGTGGAATCCCACACGCGCGGATCTTCATGCGGAATGAATGGCAGTTCGATCGGACGGGAACCCGCCGCGATGATCGCGTTGTCGAAGTTGATGACGGTTTTGCCGTTTTCGCCTTCAACTTCCAGGGTGTTCGCCCCGGTAAATTTACCCAGACCGTTAACCACTTTCACTTTACGGCCTTTGGCCATACCAGCCAGACCGCCGGTCAGTTGAGTGATAACTTTTTCTTTCCAGGTACGAATCTTGTCGATATCAGTTTTCGGCTCGCCAAAAACAATACCGTGTTCAGCCAGTGCTTTGGCTTCTTCGATAACTTTTGCTACGTGCAGCAGCGCTTTAGAAGGGATACAGCCGACGTTCAGACAAACACCACCAAGGGTGCTGTAACGTTCTACGATGACGGTCTCCAGACCTAAATCTGCGCAACGGAAGGCAGCAGAGTAACCTGCCGGGCCTGCCCCAAGTACCACGACCTGAGTTTTGATTTCAGTGCTCATCATGACCTCTTAATTTATACCCGTCGTCCACCGGGTCGTTCTATCCGCCCGTATTTTACAAAATTGTTAACAATTTTGAAACAACAAACGGCAACCGATTTGTCTTTCGCACAATAACCTCACTGACTTCATGAGATTACCAGAAAAAAGCCGGCCGTCGGGCCGGCTTTTTCGCTTACATCACCAGGCGGCGAATGTCAGACAGCATGTTGTTGATGATGGTGATAAAGCGCGCACCATCTGCACCGTCGATTACACGGTGGTCGAAGGAGAGCGAAATCGGCATCATCAGACGCGGCATAAACTCTTTACCGTTCCACACTGGCTCCATAGAGGACTTGGAGACACCGAGGATAGCCACTTCCGGCGCGTTCACAATCGGCGCGAAGTGGGTAGTACCCAGGCCACCGATGCTGGAGATGGTGAAGCAACCGCCCTGCATTTCGCCAGCGGTCAGCTTGCCATCACGTGCTTTCTTGGAGATCACGGTCAGTTCACGAGACAGCTCGGTAATGCTCTTCTTGTTCACGTCTTTGAAGACCGGAACAACCAGACCATTCGGGGTATCTACCGCAACACCGATGTTGATGTATTTCTTCAGGGTCAGACGCTGACCGTCTTCAGACAGAGAGCTGTTGAAGCGCGGCATCTGTTCCAGAGCGGCAGCAACGGCTTTCATGATGAAGACCACTGGGGTGAATTTCACGTCCAGTTTACGTTTCTCCGCTTCGGCGTTCTGTTGTTTACGGAACGCTTCCAGATCGGTGATATCGGTCTTATCGAAGTGGGTAACGTGCGGGATCATCACCCAGTTACGGCTCAGGTTAGCACCAGAGATTTTCTGGATACGGCCCAGTTCCACTTCTTCGATTTCACCAAACTTGCTGAAATCAACTTTTGGCCAAGGCAGCATGCCCGGGATACCGCCGCCAGCAGCGGCTGCCGGAGCAGCTTCAGCACGTTTAACCGCGTCTTTCACGTATGCCTGAACGTCTTCACGCAGGATACGGCCTTTACGACCTGAACCTTTCACTTTCGCCAGATTCACGCCAAATTCGCGCGCCAGGCGACGGATCAGCGGAGTTGCGTGGACGTAAGCATCGTTTTCTGCGAAGTCAGATTTGCTTTCCGCTTTTGCAGCCGGAGCTGGAGCAGCTTGTGCAGGTGCAGCGGCCGGAGCCGGTGCCGCAGCTTGTGCCGGTGCAGCAGCAGGTGCTGCGCCTTCAACTTCGAAGACCATAATCAGAGAACCGGTTTTCACTTTGTCGCCGGTGCTGATTTTGATTTCTTTTACGGTACCCGCGAACGGTGCCGGCACTTCCATAGACGCTTTGTCGCCTTCTACGGTGATCAGTGACTGCTCAGCGGCAATTTTATCGCCCACTTTGACCATCACTTCGGTCACTTCAACTTCGTCACCGCCGATATCCGGTACGTTAACTTCTTTAGAACCCGTTGCCGCCGGAGCTGCCGCTGCAGCAGGAGCCGCAGCCTGAGCCGGTGCAGCAGCAGGCGCTGCGCCTGCGACTTCAAAGACCATAATCAGGGAGCCGGTAGACACTTTGTCGCCAGTGTTGATTTTGATCTCTTTAACAGTTCCTGCGAACGGCGCCGGAACTTCCATAGACGCTTTGTCGCCTTCTACGGTGATCAGAGACTGTTCAGCCGCAACGGTATCGCCCACTTTAACCATGATCTCGGTAACTTCAACTTCGTCACCGCCGATGTCTGGTACGTGTACGTCTTTTGCCGCAGCTGCAGCAGCTGGTGCAGCTGCCGGAGCGGCTGCTTTCTTCTCTTCTGCCGGAGCAGGTGCAGCAGTTGCTGCACCGTCGGCGGAATCGAAAATCATGATCAGTTTGCCGGTCTCAGTTTTGTCGCCAACAGAGACTTTGATCTCTTTAACGATACCAGCCTGAGGAGACGGAACTTCCATAGAGGCTTTGTCGCCTTCTACGGTGATCAGCGACTGTTCAGCTTCAACTTTGTCGCCCACTTTGACCAGGATCTCGGTGATTTCAACTTCATCAGCCCCGATGTCCGGTACATTGATTTCGATAGCCATTATTCTTTTACCTCTTACGCCAGACGCGGGTTAACTTTATCTGCATCGATGTTGAATTTGATGATTGCGTCAGCAACCACTTTCTTATCGATTTCGCCACGTTTAGCCAGTTCGCCCAGGGCCGCTACAACCACGTAGGAAGCATCAACTTCGAAGTGGTGACGCAGGTTTTCACGGCTGTCAGAGCGACCGAAACCGTCAGTACCCAGTACGCGATAATCATCAGCCGGTACATAAGTACGAACCTGTTCGGCAAACAGTTTCATATAGTCAGTAGATGCAACTGCCGGAGCGTCGTTCATCACCTGAGCGATGTACGGAACGCGCGGAGTTTCCATCGGGTGCAGCATGTTCCAACGCTCACAATCCTGGCCATCACGCGCCAGTTCAGTGAAGGACGTTACGCTGTATACGTCAGAACCTACACCGTAGTCGTTCGCCAGGATCTGTGCTGCTTCACGGACGTGACGCAGGATAGAACCGGAGCCCAGCAGCTGAACTTTACCTTTCTTACCTTCAAGGGTTTCGAGTTTGTAGATACCTTTACGGATACCTTCCTCGGCACCTGCTGGCATTGCCGGCATGTGGTAGTTTTCGTTCAGCGTGGTGATGTAGTAGTAAACGTTCTCTTGTTTCTCACCGTACATACGCTCCAGACCATCATGCATGATGACCGCAACTTCGTACGCGTAAGACGGATCGTAAGAGATACAGTTCGGGATAGTCAGAGACTGAATATGGCTATGACCATCTTCGTGCTGCAGACCTTCGCCGTTCAGCGTCGTACGACCGGAAGTCCCACCAATCAGGAAGCCGCGAGCCTGCTGGTCGCCTGCCTGCCAGCACAGGTCGCCGATACGCTGGAACCCGAACATGGAGTAGTAGATGTAGAACGGGATCATCGGCAGATCGTTGGTGCTGTAAGATGTTGCAGCAGCCAGCCAGGACGCGCCTGCACCCAGTTCGTTGATACCTTCCTGCAGGATCTGACCTTTTTCGTCTTCTTTATAGTAAGCAACCTGCTCACGGTCCTGCGGGGTGTACTGCTGGCCGTTCGGGCTGTAGATACCGATCTGACGGAACAGACCTTCCATACCGAAAGTACGCGCTTCGTCGGCAATGATTGGAACCAGACGATCTTTGATCGATTTGTTCTTCAGCATCACGTTCAGGGCACGAACGAAAGCGATAGTGGTAGAGATTTCTTTGTTCTGCTCTTCCAGCAGCGCACCGAAGTCTTCCAGCGCCGGCAGTTCCAGCTTCTCAGTGAAGTTCGGCTGACGGCTCGGCAGGTAACCGTGCAGTTTCTGACGCTGGGCGTGCAGATAGGTGTGCTCTTCAGAACCTTCCGGGAAGGTAATGTAAGACAGGTTTTCAACCTGCTCATCGGTTACTGGCACATTGAAACGGTCGCGGATATAACGCACGCCGTCCATGTTCATTTTCTTAACCTGGTGAGCGATGTTCTTACCTTCGGCGGTGTCACCCATGCCGTAACCTTTGATGGTATGGGCCAGGATTACAGTTGCTTTGCCTTTGGTTTCCTGCGCTTTTTTCAGTGCAGCGTAGACTTTCTTCGGATCGTGACCACCACGGTTCAGCGCCCAAATCTGCTCGTCAGTCCAGTCAGCAACCAGTGCTGCGGTTTCCGGATATTTACCGAAGAAGTGCTCACGTACGTAAGCGCCGTCTTTGGATTTGAAGGTCTGGTAGTCGCCGTCAACGGTTTCGTTCATCAGCTGGATCAGCTTACCGCTGGTATCTTTACGCAGCAGCTCATCCCAACGACCGCCCCACATGACTTTAATCACGTTCCAGCCAGCGCCAGCGAAGATGCCTTCCAGTTCGTTGACAATCTTGCCATTACCGGTGACCGGGCCATCAAGACGCTGCAGGTTACAGTTGATAACGAAGACCAGGTTGTCCAGTTTTTCACGGGTCGCGATGGTGATAGCACCCTTAGATTCTGGCTCATCCATCTCGCCGTCGCCCAGGAAAGCGTAAACGGTTTGTTTAGAGGTATCTTTCAGGCCACGGTGTTCCAGATATTTCAGGAATTTAGCCTGGTAGATAGCACCGATTGGACCCAGACCCATAGATACGGTCGGGAACTGCCAGAATTCCGGCATCAGTTTCGGGTGCGGGTAGGAAGACAGGCCTTTGCCATGAACTTCCTGACGGAAGTTGTTCATCTGCTCTTCAGTCAGACGACCTTCCAGGAATGCGCGTGCATAGATGCCCGGAGAGATGTGACCCTGGAAGTACACCAGATCGCCACCGTCCTGCTCGTTGCGTGCACGGAAGAAGTGGTTGAAGCAAACATCATATACCGTTGCGGAGGACTGGAAGGATGCCATATGGCCACCCAGCTCAAGATCCTTTTTAGACGCACGCAGTACGGTCATGATGGCGTTCCAGCGGATAGCAGAACGAATACGACGTTCCAGCTCCAGATTGCCCGGGTATTCCGGTTCATCTTCAACGGCAATAGTGTTTACATAATTGCTGGCCCCTGCACCTGCCGCTACTTTCACGCCGCCTTTGCGGGCTTCTGAAAGCAGTTGGTCGATCAGATACTGAGCACGCTCAACACCTTCTTCACGGATGACCGATTCGATCGCCTGTAGCCAGTCGCGAGTTTCGATCGGATCCACGTCATTTGGGAAACGTTCTGACATGGGGGTATTCCTTATCTATCTAATACGTTGAGTTATCTGGAACCTGTCCCATTGCGCTCTTTGTTCTTCATACTTCAGGTTGTCTCTTTGTTGGCTGCGCTTCCTCGCACCAGTCACATAGTTCACTATGCTCCTGGCGACTCGCTCGCTTGCCGCCGCGATACAACCCGAATTATTTTGAACAACTAAAAGCGCAATAAGACAGGTTCTGCGTTTATTGCCTGACCCATCAGGCGTCATTGTTGCAGCCAGTTTGGGCACGGACAGCGCGGAACAACCGGAGCGTACACGTAGTACGTGAGGATTGTGAGCACTGCCCAGGGCCAAAATGGCAAATAAAATAGCCTTATGGGCCTGGCATTTAGTTGCCGCGCGCTTTTAGTTCGCGCTTGATTTACAACATCTTCTGGTTAACGTTCTGCCAGAAAAATCACTAATTCTTTCGTTGCTCCAGGCGGCGTAAGGCGCGTTCACGACGACTTTCCTCACGGCTTCTGTCCAGGAGAATCTCTTCGATAAATGCCAGGTGACGGTGCGACGCTTCACGCGCCTCCTCCGGCTTCCCGGCGATAATTGCTTCAAAAATACGGGTGCGGTGACTGCTTACCAGAGGCAGCATCTCGCGACGCGCATACAGCAATTCAAAGTTTTGACGGACATTCTGGGCCAGCATCGGCTCCATACACCTTAGCAAATGGAGCAGTACCACATTATGTGCCGCTTCGGTGACAGCAATTTGATACTGAAGTACGGCATCAGATTCACCGTCAAGATCGCCGGACTGTTGCGCAAGCTCGATCGCCTGATGGAGTTCACGGATACGCGTTTTGTCTTCATCCGTGCTGCGCAGTGCGGCGTAATAGGCCGCAATACCTTCCAACGCATGGCGCGTTTCGAGCAGGTCAAACTGGGATTCAGGATGGTCGGAGAGCAACTCTACCAGTGGGTCGCTAAAGCTCTGCCACAGGCTGCTCTGAACAAAAGTGCCACCGCCCTGACGACGAAGCAGTAAGCCCTTCGCTTCGAGGCGTTGGATCGCCTCACGTAAGGAGGGGCGGGAAACGTCGAACTGTTTTGCCAGCTCGCGTTCCGGTGGGAGTTTTTCTCCGGGGCGAAGTGTCCCCTCAAGAATTAAAAACTCCAGCTGCTGCTCAATCACATCGGAGAGTTTTGGTTGGCGGATTTTGCTGTAGGCCATGATTTCCTGTCTTAAGCCATTTGCCCGGAGTCAATTGGTCTTACCAATTTCATGTTCTTGACGCTAAAGTAACAAAGTATTCACCTTCTGTCCATACAGGTTTTGATTGAAATCAGTAAAGGAGGCATATTTTAACAACATTACAGAAATAACGTTTCAAACATGTAACTATGCACAAATGTTAAATTTACCCATCCCGAGGTAGTTTTAACCGAATTGAAACGAAAAAATATATTATCTGAACCGATTCACCTGCTTATTTATCGATTTATCAATCACTATTTTCGAATAAAAATTCAAATTGGAAATTTTGTGGTAGATAAACTTGCGCTTACAAATGGTTTCTTTTTATTCAACTCGTCACTCACGCCGCATAAAGCAGGTGCATTCGCGCTCGCATAACATTATTCTGATCAAGACAAAAGTCTTTAGGCAACATTTCATAATTCATTGCTGTAAATAAATTAATACAACAAACGGAATTGCAAACTTACACACGCGTCACTGCGTGGTTCAAAATATAAGTACTCGAAAGATGAAGAGTAAAACCACACACGAGGTTTCATGATGGAAAGTCAACAGCATGGCGATCAGCTAAAGCGCGGCCTTAAAAACCGCCATATACAGCTTATCGCGCTGGGTGGCGCGATTGGTACCGGGTTATTCCTCGGAAGCGCATCCGTTATTCAGTCTGCAGGGCCGGGTATTATTCTGGGTTACGCTATCGCCGGATTTATCGCTTTTCTGATTATGCGTCAGCTAGGTGAAATGGTGGTGGAAGAGCCGGTGGCAGGCTCCTTTAGTCACTTTGCCTACAAATACTGGGGGAGCTTTGCCGGTTTCTCTTCCGGCTGGAACTACTGGGTACTGTACGTTTTGGTTGCCATGGCTGAGCTAACCGCCGTAGGTAAATACATTCAATTCTGGTATCCGGAGATCCCAACATGGGCTTCGGCAGCAGCCTTTTTTGTGATCATCAACGCCATCAACCTAACCAACGTAAAAGTGTTCGGTGAGATGGAGTTCTGGTTCGCCATTATTAAAGTCATTGCCGTAGTCGCAATGATCCTGTTCGGCGGCTGGCTGCTGTTTAGCGGCAACGGCGGCCCACAGGCCAGCGTCAGCAACTTGTGGAGCCAGGGTGGATTCCTGCCGCACGGCTTCACCGGGCTGGTGATGATGATGGCGATTATCATGTTCTCCTTTGGTGGGCTGGAACTGGTCGGCATCACCGCGGCAGAAGCCGATAACCCGGAGCAAAGCATTCCCAAAGCGACTAACCAGGTTATCTACCGTATCCTGATTTTCTATGTCGGTTCGCTGGCGGTTCTGCTTTCCCTGATGCCATGGACGCGCGTAACAGCAGATACCAGCCCGTTTGTCCTTATCTTCCACGAGCTGGGTGACACCTTTGTTGCCAATGCGCTGAACATCGTGGTGTTGACCGCGGCCCTTTCTGTCTATAACAGCTGCGTATACTGCAACAGTCGCATGCTGTTCGGCCTGGCTCAGCAGGGTAACGCGCCAAAAGCGCTGATGAACGTGGATAAACGCGGCGTGCCGGTTAACACCATTCTGGTCTCCGCACTGGTTACCGCACTGTGCGTACTGATTAACTATCTGGCACCGGAATCTGCGTTTGGCTTGCTGATGGCACTGGTGGTTTCCGCATTGGTCATCAACTGGGCAATGATTAGCCTTGCGCATATTAAGTTCCGCAAAGCGAAACAGCAGCAGGGCGTCGCCACTCGCTTCCCGGCACTGCTCTACCCGCTAGGTAACTGGATCTGCCTGATTTTCATGGCTGCAGTACTGGTGATTATGTTGATGACGCCGGGCATGGCGATCTCTGTGTACCTGATCCCGGTATGGATTGCCATTCTTGGCATTGGCTATCTGTGCAAACAGAAAACGGCCGGGGCCGTAAAAGCGCATTAATCCTTCCCCCCCACCTGCACCAGGTGGGGGTTGTTATCTGCTTCACACTTTCCCACAGATGACTGTTTAGTCCATATCAGCGGCGCTATCCTGCAACGCAAAAACACCAGCACCAGACAATAATTCTCTCCATATCACATTAATGGAGTGCGCTTGATGGAAACCAGAAAGCTGTCGGTGAAAGAAAAGATCGGCTATGGAATGGGCGATGCCGGATGCAACATCATATTCGGCGCTATCATGCTGTTTGTTAACTATTTTTATACAGATATTTTCGGTCTTGCTCCAGCACTTGTCGGCGTATTGCTGCTCTCGGTACGCGTTATTGACGCTGTTACTGACCCTATCATGGGGGCAATGGCCGATCGTACTCGCAGTAAATATGGTCGGTTTCGTCCATGGCTTCTGTGGATGGCTTTCCCCTACGCATTATTCAGCGTACTGATGTTTACCACCCCGGAGTGGACGTATAACAGCAAAGTTATCTATGCGTTTGTCACCTACTTCCTGCTCTCTATTACCTACACAGCAATCAACATTCCCTACTGTTCACTCGGTAGCGTCATCACCAACGATCCGAAAGAACGCGTCGCCTGCCAGTCGTATCGTTTCGTGCTGGTCGGGATTGCCACTCTGCTACTCTCACTCACGCTACTGCCAATGGCAGAGTGGTTTGGCGGGGAAGATAAAGCCAAAGGCTATCAGATGGCGATGGCCGTGCTGGCTTTCATTGGTATGTGCATGTTCCTGTTTTGTTTCGCAACCGTGCGCGAACGTGTACGCCCTGCGGTACCCACGAACGACGATTTGAAAGCCGATCTAAAAGACGTGTGGAAGAACGATCAGTGGGTAAAAATCCTGCTATTAACCCTGTGCAACGTCTGCCCGGGCTTTATTCGTATGGCTGCCACCATGTACTACGTCACCTGGGTTATGCAGCAAAGCACACAGTTCGCAACGTTGTTTATCAGCCTTGGCGTTGTCGGCATGATGATCGGCAGTATGCTCGCGAAGGTATTAACTGACCGCTGGTGCAAACTGAAAGTCTTCTTCTGGACCAACATCGTACTGGCGGTGTTCTCCGGCGCGTTTTACTTCTTCGATCCGAAAGCCACCATGATGATTATGGTGCTCTACTTCCTGCTCAACATCCTGCATCAGATCCCTTCTCCACTGCACTGGTCGCTGATGGCGGATGTGGATGACTACGGCGAGTGGAAAACCGGTAAACGTATTACCGGGATCAGCTTCTCGGGCAACCTGTTCTTCCTGAAGCTGGGGCTGGCGATTGCCGGCGCGATGGTGGGCTTCCTGCTCTCCTGGTACGGTTACGACGCAGGCGCGAAAGCGCAAAGTGACTCCGCGATTAACGGCATTATGCTGTTGTTCACTATTATTCCGGGCGTCGGTTATCTGATTACCGCAGGTGTGGTTCGTCTGTTGAAAGTTGACCGCGAATTTATGCAGCAAATCCAGAGCGATCTGGAAAAACGCCGCGCCAACTACCGTGAATTGAATGAGTACCATGATGTTAAATCGACTGAACATGTAAGGAAAGCCTGATGAATCAGTGGCCGAATCCCTTTATCGAACAGCGTGCCGATCCGTTTATCCTGCGTGACGGTAACCACTATTATTTCATTGCTTCAGTACCTGAATATGACCGACTGGAGCTGCGTCGGGCTGACTCTCTGGAGGGATTACGCACCGCGGAGCCCGTTGTTGTCTGGCGCAAACCGGACAGCGGTCCAATGAGTCAACTTATCTGGGCACCGGAGATCCACGCTATTGCCGGTAAGTGGTACATCTACTTTGCGGCCACGCACACCCAGGCGCTTGATACGTTGGGTATGTTCCAGCACCGCATGTTTGCGTTGGAGTGCGCAGATGCCGATCCGCTAAGCGGTAAGTGGGTTGAGAAGGGGCAAATTGAAACCCAGTTTGATACCTTCGCGCTTGATGCCACAACGTTTAACCATCAGGGGAAACAGTGGTATTTGTGGGCGCAGAAATCGCCTGATATTGCCGGAAACTCCAATGTTTATCTCGCAGAGATGGAAAACCCTTGGACAATCAAAGGCCAGCCGGTGATGCTCAGCCATCCGGAATATGACTGGGAATGTCGGGGATTTTGGGTCAACGAAGGTCCAGCCGTCGTGGTGCACGGAGACAAATTGTTTGTCAGTTACTCCGCCAGCGCAACCGATGAAAACTACTGCATGGGTTTACTGTGGATCGATCTCCATGCCGATCCGCTAAACCCGGAAAACTGGCATAAGTCACCGCGTCCGGTCTTCACCACCAGCTATGAAAACCGTCAGTATGGACCCGGGCACAACAGCTTTACGCAAACGCCGGAAGGGGATGATGTACTGGTGTATCACGCAAGGAATTACACCGAAATAGAGGGGGATCCGCTGTATGACCCGAATCGCCACACCCGACTGAAGCTTGTACGCTGGGATGAGAACGGCATGCCGGATTTTGGCGTGCCACCTGCCGATACGCTTTAAAATGTTTGCCCGGTGGCGCTGCGCTTACCGGGCCTACGGCACTTACATATGGTGTAGGCCGGATAAGCGTTAGCGCCATCCGGCACAACGCTACACTAATGCCCCATAAATGGTGAGCAGCGCAATCACCACAACCACCACAAACGACGTTTTCTTCGCCATTGCAACGGCTGCTTTCGGCGTTTCGACCTTATCAGTATGCGGCTCACGCGCCAGCGAGAACTGCGCCAGACGGGTCAACACCTGATACTGCGAAGTATGCAGATCCGCCAGCGATGCAAACCAGGCGGGCAACGCCTTCTCACCGTGTCCTAACAGCGCATAGACCACACCCGCCAGACGTACCGGAACCCAGTCCAGGACATGCAGGATCGCGTCAATGCCTGACTGCAGACGCTGATGCGGTGTCTGGTAGCGCGCCAGCCAGGATTGCCACGCACGTAAAAAAGCATAGCCGACTAGCGTCACCGGTCCCCACGGACCACCGACGATCAACCAGAATAGCGGCGCCAGATAAAAGCGGAAGTTGTTCCATAACAGCGCATTTTGTAGCTCACGCAGAAACTCTCGTTCATCACAATCCGGCGGCACGCCATGAATCAGCGTCAGCTCACTGGCCATCGCCTCACGGGCGTGCGCATCATTACGTGAAGCCGCATTCAGGTAGGCATGATAATGAAGGCGTACCTTGCCAGCACCGATGCACAGCAAACCAATTAAGATCCACACCACCAACAGCGGAACATTAAACAACAACCCATGCAGCGCGCGCAGTAACAGGAATGTCACTACCATCGCAATAATGGTCATTCCTAACGTTCGCGCCATAGAGAAATGCTTAACCCGCCGGAAAAAAGCCTCAATCCGGTGATCAAGCTGCCAGTGCTCACCCAGCTTAAACAAGCGCTCAACAATCAGCACCAGTAATGTTGTAAACAGCGTCATGTCATCTCCTTGTGTGACGAGGGGGTGACCAGGGCGCGAAACCTTGCCCAGTCAAAAGATGGCCCAGGATCGGTCTTCCGTTCGGGCGCAATATTGCAATGCCCAGTCATGTTGCTGGCAATCGCCGGATAACGCTGAATCAGCGTCTGCGTCACGGCAGCCAGTTGCTGGTACTGAACATCGGTATAAGCCAGCGTATCCGTACCTTCAAGCTCAATACCAATTGAAAAATCATTACAGCGTTCACGCCCCTGATAGCAGGAGACGCCTGCATGCCAGGCACGTTTGTCAAAGGGAACATATTGCACAACCTCGCCGTCACGGCGGATCAGACAATGGGCAGAAACGCGCAAATGGGCAATTTGTGCAAAAAAGGGATGGGCGTTGGGATCAATTGTTCCGGTAAATAACGCGTCTATCCATGGGCCGCCAAATTCACCGGGTGGCAGGCTGATATTATGCACCACCAGCAAAGAAGGGCTTTCGTCATCCGGGCGGCAATCGTAATGAGGAGAGGGAACGCGTCGCGCCTCTGCCAGCCAGCCCTCGTCTAACAACATGCAGAATCTCCTTATTGGTGGTGCTCATATCAGGTTCAGGGTAGCATGTTTCTACCTTATGATTCGTTAGCAATTTGGAGTTTTATCATGCCGCCTCGCCGCTATAACCCTGACTACCGACGTGACGCGCTGTTGGAACGCATAAATCTCGATATCCCTGCCGCGGTTGCCCAGGCGCTGCGCGAAGATTTAGGCGGAGAAGTTGATGCCAATAACGATATCACCGCACAGCTTTTACCTGAGGATATGCGCTCCCATGCCACCGTCATTACACGCGAAGAGGGTGTTTTTTGTGGGAAACGCTGGGTGGAAGAGGTCTTTATTCAGCTTGCTGGCGATGATGTCAGCATCAACTGGCATGTTGAAGATGGCGACAGCATTAAGGCTAACCAACCGCTGTTTGAACTGGACGGCCCTTCCCGCGTGTTGCTAACCGGCGAACGTACCGCACTCAACTTTGTGCAGACGCTGTCTGGCGTGGCAAGCGAAGTGCGAAAATACGTCGACCTGCTGGCCGGGACAAAAACCCAACTGCTGGATACACGTAAAACGCTGCCTGGGCTGCGTACGGCGCTGAAATACGCGGTGCTCTGTGGCGGCGGCGCGAATCATCGTTTAGGTCTTTCTGACGCCTTCCTGATTAAAGAGAACCACATTATTGCTTCCGGTTCGGTACGTCAGGCCGTGGAGAAAGCCTTCTGGCTACACCCGGATGTTCCGGTTGAAGTGGAAGTGGAAAGCCTGGATGAACTGGACGATGCGTTGAAAGCCGGAGCGGACATCATCATGCTGGACAACTTCGAAACCGACCAAATGCGCGAAGCGGTCAAACGTACCAACGGCCAGGCGCGTCTGGAAGTATCGGGTAACGTCACCTATGAAACGCTACGCGAATTCGCGGAAACCGGCGTGGATTTCATCTCTGTAGGCGCACTGACCAAACATGTCCGCGCACTCGATCTTTCGATGCGTTTTCGCTAATCGCTGACTGTTCTGCCCGATGGCGTTTCGCCTATCGGGCTACAGCCCCAGCCAGATAAGTCTTATACGCCGCAGTCTGGCTGTTTATTCGAGCGCCTTCGCAAATATGTTGTCTGACTCTGTAATTTCGTAAAATTCCTCTGAACCGGTCTTCTCGTTCTATTTTTTGCCCCTCGCCTGAAATCCCTTCGATTTGCCAAAGTAGCGCCAGCTAACTCAAGGAGCAAATCAACAATGGACAAACAACGAGGCTTCACGCTTATCGAACTGATGGTGGTCATTGGCATCATTGCCATCCTCAGCGCTATCGGTATCCCTGCTTATCAAAACTATCTGCGCAAAGCCGCGCTGACAGACATGCTGCAAACCTTTGTCCCCTACCGTACTGCCGTCGAACTCTGCGCACTGGAGCACGGCGGAACAGAAACCTGTGATGCTGGGACAAATGGGATCCCCTCTGCGACCACCACCCGCTATGTCTCAGGTATGAGCGTTGAAAAAGGTGTCGTCAGCCTCACTGGGCAGGAAAGCCTGAACGGGTTAAGCATCACCATGACGCCCGGTTGGGACAACGCCAACGGTATAACGGGCTGGAATCGCAACTGCGCTATCCAGAATGACAGTGCGCTGCAACAGGCTTGTGAAGACGTTTTTCGCTTTGATGCCAACTAAGGAAAAGAGATGAATACCACACAACTGACGGCACTTTGCCAACGTTATCAGGGAATATTGCTGGATGCAGACAATGACGTGGTGCATATCGCCGTTGTGGATGCCCCTTCCCACGAACTGCTGGATGCACTGCATTTTGCAACGACCAGGCGTATCGATATTGTGTGCTGGACACGTCAGCAAATGGAGGGCCACACACACACGCCACATAAAATGCTCCCGGCCATCATCACAGAAAGCAGCGCAACTGCCGCGGGTTTGCTGAACCATGCTTTTCAATCCGCGTTGGCACAGCGGGCTTCTGATATTCATATTGAACCTGCGGAGAATCACTACCGGATCAGGATGCGTGTGGATGGCGTACTACACACATTGCCGGAAGTCACCACAGAGATGGGCATAGCTCTCACCGCAAGATTAAAGGTATTAGGCAGTCTGGATATTGCCGAGCACCGGCTCCCGCAAGATGGGCAATTTACCGTGGAGATTTCAGGTGAACCCATTTCGTTTCGCATCGCCACGCTGCCTTGCCGATGGGGTGAAAAAGTAGTGCTACGCCTGCTTCACCAGGTTAATCAAACGCTGGAGATCAACGCACTGGGCATGCATGAGGCACAGTTGGCTGCGTTTTCACAAGCATTACAGCAACCACAGGGATTGATTCTGGTCACCGGGCCGACCGGGAGCGGCAAAACGGTTACCCTGTACAGTGCGCTACAAACCCGAAACACCCCCGACGTGAATCTCTGTAGCGTAGAAGACCCGGTCGAGATCCCCATTGATGGGCTCAATCAGACACAAATCCATCCTCGCGCCGGGCTTAATTTTCAGGGTGTATTACGTGCACTGCTACGCCAGGATCCCGACATTATTATGGTGGGCGAAATCCGCGACGGCGAAACAGCTGAGATTGCCCTAAAAGCCGCACAAACCGGTCATCTGGTTCTTTCGACACTGCATACCAATTCCACCAGTGAAACACTGATACGGCTGCAGCAAATGGGAGTAGCTCGCTGGATGATTGCCTCCGCGCTGACGTTAATTGTTGCACAGCGATTAGTCAGAAAATTATGCCCACATTGTCGGCGACGACTTGATACTCCCATAACACTCCCGGCAACACTTTGGCCCACGCCACTACCGCGTTGGCAGGCACCCGGTTGCCAACACTGCTATCACGGATTCTATGGGCGAGCCGCTCTGTTTGAAGTACTGCCCATTACGCCAGCATTACGGCAACGTATTGCCGATGGCTCATCCGCAGACGTTGTGGAATCAGATGCTCAGCAAGCGGGCATGAGTACTCTTTTCGAAGATGGCTGTCAGGCTGTGGAACAAGGGTTAACGACATTTGAAGAACTGATCCGCGTACTGGGCATGCCCCATGTCAGCTAAACAGCTATGGCGCTGGCAAGGAATAACGCGCGAAGGACAGCCTGTAGCGGGGATGCTATGGGCTGATACCCGACCATCGCTCCTGTTTGTGCTCGAACAACAGCAGATTACACCGATTCGCATTAACCGGATGCGAGTTAAAACCTCGCACTGGAGCAGAACAAACAGTGCCGAAGCCATACGCCAGTTGGCAACATTGCTTAAAGCGGGATTGACGCTTTCCGCTGGGTTAACTCTGCTTGCTGAACAGCATCCCAGCAACCAGTGGCAGGCATTGCTGCGCACGCTGGCTTACGATATGGAACAAGGCATTGCGCTGTCAGCCTCGCTTTCACGGTGGCAACACGTATTTCCCCCGCTGTACCAGGCAATGATCCGCACCGGAGAGCTAACGGGAAAACTGGACGACTGCTGCTTTGAACTTGCCCGTCAGCAAAAAAACCAACAGCAACTGGCGGATAAAGTTAAAAAAGCACTACGGTATCCCATTATCATTCTTGCCATGGCGATAATGGTCGTGCTGGCGATGCTGCATTTTGTGTTACCTGAATTTGCAGCCATCTATCGCACGTTCAACACACCGCTACCGGCGCTCACTCAATGGATGATTAACGCGGCATATTACAGCAGTCGATGGGGATGGCTGGCAGGGTTGCTCTGCCTGGGGCTGGGAACAGCATACGGGTTGATAAAGCAGAAGCCTTATTGGCTTATTCTACGCCAGAAAATACTGCTGCACTTTCCCATCATCGGGCCGATGGTCAGGGGGCAAAAACTCACACAGATCTTCACCGTACTGGCATTAACACAAAACGCGGGCATTCCCTTTCTGCAAGGCCTGGAAAGTGTCACTGAAACCCTTAACTGCCCTTACTGGGCCCAACGTTTGGCACAGGTGCATCACGATATCAGCGCCGGGGAGCCAGTCTGGCTGGCGCTTAAAAATAGCGGTGAATTTAGTCCACTGTGCTTACAACTGGTGAGAACAGGTGAAGCTTCCGGTTCGCTGGATGCAATGTTGCAAAATCTCGCCCGACATCACAGCGAGTACACGCTGTCCCAGGCCGAAAATTTGGCGGCATTACTTGAGCCGGCCTTGCTTGTCATTACAGGGGGGATTATCGGTACGCTGGTTGTGGCAATGTATTTACCGATATTTCATCTGGGAGATGCAATGAGTGGCGTGGGATAAGTTCAAATGCCGGATGGCGGCGTAAATGCCTTATCAGACCTACACAGAGCATGAGCGTAGGCCTGATAAGCTTTGCGTCATCAGGCATTTAACAGTACGACCAGCTCTTACAGACTATTGAAGACGCGGTTTTCTTGTTCCTGTACGCGAATAAAGGTTGTCCGTTTGGTCAGCTCTTTCAGGCGGGATGCACCGACATAAGTACAGGCTGAACGCAGGCCGCCAAGGATATCACGAGCCGTGTTATCAACCGGGCCACGCAGTGGCAGCTTAACGGTTTTACCTTCAGCGGCACGATACTGAGCAACACCACCGACATGGCGCGTCATAGCAGACTCAGAGCTCATACCGTAGAACAGCATGAATTTCTCGCCGTTCTCTTCAACGATTTTACCGCCGCTTTCTTCATGACCGGCCAGCATGCCGCCGAGCATCACGAAGTCCGCACCACCGCCAAACGCTTTTGCCACATCACCAGGCATTGTGCAGCCACCGTCGCTGACAATCATGCCGCCCAGGCCGTGCGCTGCATCAGCACATTCAATGACGGCAGAAAGCTGTGGATAGCCAACGCCGGTTTTTACGCGGGTGGTACATACAGAACCTGGGCCAATACCCACTTTGACGATATCAGCACCGGAAAGTACCAACTCTTCACACATCTCGCCGGTGACCACGTTGCCAGCACAAATCGTTTTTGTCGGCCAGGCCGCACGTGCTTTCGACACAAACTGAACAAAATGCTCTGAGTAGCCATTTGCCACATCAATGCAGATAAAGTTCAGCGCTGGATTCAGTGCCAGAATCTGTTTGGTTTTTTCGAAATCAGTGTCCGAAGTCCCGGTTGAAACCATCACGTGTTTCAGTACATCGGCAGAGGAGCCCGCAATGAAAGCGGCCCAGTCTTCAACGGAATAGTGTTTATGCACAGCGGTCAGGATGTCGAAGGAGGCAAGTGCCGTTGCCATGGCAAACGTCCCGACGGTGTCCATGTTCGCGGCGATAATCGGCACGCCGGACCAGGTCTGACCTGAATGTTTAAAGGTGAATTGACGTTCCAGTTCAACATCGGAACGACTTTTGAGAGTAGAACGCTTAGGGCGGATAAGAACGTCTTTGAAACCTAACTTCAGATCTTCTTCGATACGCATGTGCGGATTCCTGGGGTTAATGGCGAAAAATCGAAACTCACAACTCCAGTGACGCTATCATACGCACTAATCAATGCCGCGCAAGACTGCGAAATTCTCTTTTTTTACGCTACAATCCCATAAATTTACCTGGCGATTAGTAGGTTAATCCTGCATCAGCTTCGCCTTTGCATGCTTAATTTTTAACTGTTTGATAATCAAACCAAAACTCCAGGATCTGGATCTATGAGGTATACGGTAGCCTTAACCGGCGGCATTGGCAGTGGTAAAAGTACCGTTGCAAATGCATTCGCTGACCTCGGAATAAACGTGATTGATGCGGATATCATTGCGCGCCAGGTGGTCGAACGCGGCATGCCTGCCCTACAGGCAATTGCAGAACATTTTGGCTCCGACGCTATTGCTGCGGATGGCTCGTTACAACGGCGAATTTTACGCGAACGCATTTTTTCGGATCCTGATGAGAAAAAATGGCTAAATGCCTTACTCCACCCACTTATTCAGCAGGAAACACAGCGTCAGTTTCAGCAAGCGACCTCCCCTTATCTGTTATGGGTCGTCCCCTTGTTGGTAGAAAACGCGCTGTATGAAAAAGCCGATCGCGTACTCGTCGTGGATGTCACCCCTGAGACTCAACTCAGGCGAACCATGCAGCGTGATGATGTTACGCGCGAGCACGTTGAACAAATTTTGGCTGCCCAGGCAACACGTGAAGCGCGCCTTGCCGTGGCAGATGATGTTATTGATAATAATGGCGCACCGGATGCCATCGTCTCGGATGTCGCCCGCCTGCACGCGCTCTATTTGCAACTCGCGTCGCAGTTTGTCTCACAGGAAAAACCGTAATGCACACCCAGGTCCTTTTTGAACACCCTCTCAATGAGAAGATGCGTACATGGCTGCGCATTGAGTTTCTGATCCAGCAACTCTCCATTAATTTGCCCATTGTGGATCACGCAGGTGCACTGCATTTTTTCCGCAATGTGGGGGATTTACTGGATGTATTTGAACGTGGCGAAGTCCGTACTGAACTCCTCAAAGAGCTGGAAAGACAGCAGCGAAAACTTCAGGCCTGGGTTGAAGTTCCCGGCGTCGATCAAAGCAGAATCGACTCTTTACGTCAGCAGTTAAAAAGTACGGGCAGCATTCTGATTTCAGCCCCACGCATCGGACAAACCCTGCGTGAAGACCGTCTGATTGGCCTTGTTCGTCAGCGTTTAAGTATTCCCGGCGGATGCTGCAGTTTTGATTTGCCGACTTTACATATCTGGCTGCATCTACCACAGACTCAGCGTGACGCGCAGGTTGAGACCTGGCTTGCCAGCCTGAATCCTCTCAACCAGGCATTGTCTCTGGTGCTGGATTTAATCCGCAACTCTGCACCGTTTCGTAAGCAAACCAGCCTGAATGGTTTTTACCAGGACAACGGCGATGATGCAGATCTATTGCGTCTACAATTGCCGCTCGCTTCGCAGCTTTATCCGCAAATATCAGGTCATAAGAGCCGCTTTGCCATTCGCTTTATGCCGCTGGATAGCGAGAACGGTCAGGTACCTGAACGCCTCGATTTCGATCTGGCGTGCTGTTAAGGAGTTAAGATGTCTGAACAAACTATCGTAAACTGCCCAACCTGCGGTAAAGCTGTCGTGTGGGCAGAAGTCAGTCCGTTTCGTCCATTCTGCAGCAAGCGCTGTCAGTTAATCGACCTAGGTGAATGGGCCGCGGAAGAGAAGCGAATCCCAAGCTCCGGCGATCTGTCAGAAAGCGACGACTGGAGTGAAGAGCAGAAGTAATTCCACTAAAACGGTAGGCCAGACAAGCATTGCACCCCATTAATAATTTGCCGGATGCGGCGTTGCCTTATCCGGCCTACGAACTAAAACGTAGGGCGGGCAAGCGTAGCGCCCCCGCCATAATTTGCAGGATACGGCGTTGCCGCATCCTGCCTACGAACGACAAATTAAGAACACAATTAGCCAGTAATCAGCTTTTCAATGACTGGTGCATTCGCGGGTGGGAAATCGTCCGTATTTAGCGCATCTTGCGCAATCCACTGAGCGGGTTGCCCCTCTTTCCCCCACGGTTCACCTTCCCAGCTTTCAACCAGCCAGAACCATAAAGTGATATGTCTGTCGGGGAACTGGTACTCCAGTTTTTCGAACAGTGAGCAATTAACGGGTGTAATCCCCACCTCCTCCTGTAACTCGCGACTTAACGCCTGCTCTGGTGTTTCACCCGGTTCAATTTTACCGCCGGGAAATTCCAGTTTGTTTGCCATATGAGCATCGGCGGCACGCTGAGTGATAAAAATCTCGTTGTGCTTATTACGAATAATTCCAACAGCAATTTGCAGTACTTTCATATTTATCGCCCATAAAAAAGGCGCAGAATTCTGCGCCTTTTCAGTAAGTTACTTTCTTAGCTCAGACGGCCATGACACTGCTTGTATTTTTTACCGGAACCGCAAGGGCACGGATCGTTACGTCCCACTTTACGATCGCCGGTCTGTGCAGCCAGCTCTTCTGCAACAGCAGACTCATCATCTTTGTGGCTCAGTTGCTGCATCTGCGCTAAACGCTCAGCATCTTCGCGACGCTGCTGCTCCATTGCTTCGACTTCTTCAGGCATACGCACCTGCACTTTGCTCAGGGTGCTGATCACTTCATATTTCAGTGACTCCAGCATAGAGGCAAACATGGAGAAGGATTCGCGTTTATATTCCTGCTTCGGATCTTTCTGCGCATAACCACGCAGGTGGATCCCCTGGCGCAGGTAATCCATCGCCGCAAGGTGCTCTTTCCACAGGGAATCGAGCGTTTGCAGCATCACACCTTTTTCAAAGTGACGCATCATTTCTGCGCCTACGACTTCTTCCTTGCGATGATAGACCTCTACAGCGTTGGCGAGAATACGTTCACGCAGCGTCTCTTCATGCAGTTCAGGCTCTTTATCCAGCCACTCTGAAATCGGCATTTCCAGATCGAAGTCGTTTTTCAAACGTTCCTGCAGACCCGGAATATCCCACATCTCTTCCAGAGACTGAGGCGGAATGTACGCATCAATAGTCGCTTTGAAGACATCTTCGCGAATACTGTTGATGGTTTCACTAACGTCAGTCACGTCCAGCAGTTCGTTACGCTGGGTATAGATAGCGCGGCGCTGGTCATTCGCAACGTCATCGTATTCCAGCAGTTGCTTACGAATATCGAAGTTACGGCTCTCTACTTTACGCTGGGCATTAGCAATAGCTTTCGTTACCCATGGGTGTTCGATTGCTTCGCCTGGCTTCATACCCAGTTTACGCATCATGCCCGAGACACGGTCGGAGGCAAAAATACGCATCAGCGCATCTTCCATCGACAGGTAGAAACGAGAGGAACCCGCATCACCCTGACGGCCGGAACGACCGCGTAACTGGTTATCGATACGACGAGATTCATGACGCTCAGTACCGATGATATGTAAACCACCGGCAGCCAGCACCGCGTCGTGACGCACCTGCCACTCGGCTTTGATCTGTGCAATTTGCTCTGGCGTCGGATCTTCCAGCTCGGCAACTTCTGCCTGCCAGCTACCACCCAACACGATATCAGTACCACGACCGGCCATGTTTGTGGCAATAGTGACAGCTGACGGGTAACCCGCCTGAGCGACGATTGCCGCTTCGTTAGCGTGGAACTTGGCGTTCAGCACGTTGTGCTTGATACCCGCTTTGTTCAGCTCGTTAGAGACCACTTCCGATTTTTCAATGGAGATCGTACCAACCAGCACCGGCTGACCCTTTGCTGTACGCTCTTTAATATCTTCGATAATGGCCTGAATTTTTTCCGCTTCGGTCATGTACACCAGATCCGGTAAATCCTTACGGATCATCGGACGGTTAGTTGGCACCACTACGGTATCCAGTTTGTAGATAGAACTGAATTCGAACGCCTCAGTATCTGCCGTACCGGTCATACCGGCCAGTTTTTCGTACAAACGGAAGTAGTTCTGGAAGGTAATGGAAGCCAGCGTCTGGTTTTCGTTCTGGATTTCTACGCCTTCTTTGGCTTCAACAGCCTGGTGCAGACCGTCGGACCAACGACGCCCCTGCATGGTACGACCCGTGTGTTCGTCGACGATGATAACTTCGCCGTCTTTCACAATGTAGTCTACATCACGGGTGAACAGCACATGTGCGCGCAGTGCGGCAGTCACGTGATGCATCAGCATGATGTTGCCCGGAGAGTACAACGACTCGCCTTCATCCATAATGCCTTCTTTCACCAGCAGTTCTTCAATCAGAACCAGACCACGTTCGGTAAGGTTAACCTGGCGCGCCTTCTCATCGACAGAGAAGTGGCCTTCGCCCTGGAACGTGTCAGAATCTTCCTTCTCCTGACGGATCAGGTTTGGAATGATTTTGTTCACTTTCTTGTACATTTCCGAGCTATCTTCAGCCGGGCCGGAAATGATCAGTGGAGTACGCGCTTCATCAATCAGGATGGAGTCGACCTCATCCACCAACGCATAGTGCAGTTTACGCTGAACGCGCTCTTCCGGGCTAAACGCCATGTTGTCGCGTAGATAGTCAAAGCCGTATTCGTTGTTGGTACCGTAAGTGATGTCAGCGTTGTAAGCTTCACGCTTGGCCGGTGCTGGCAGACCTGACATATTGATACCTACGGTCATGCCGAGGAACTCAAACAGTGGGCGGTTATTTTCGGCGTCACGCTGAGCCAGATAGTCGTTCACGGTAACCACGTGTACACCTTTCCCGCTTAATGCGTTCAGGTAGGCCGGCAACGTTGCGGTCAGTGTTTTACCTTCACCGGTACGCATTTCAGCGATACAGCGATCGTTGAGGACCATACCGCCCAGCAACTGCACGTCAAAGTGACGCATACCGAACACACGCTTACTGGCTTCACGGACGACCGCGAATGCTTCCGGGATCAGGCTTTCAACGCTGGCGCCTTTTTCCAGACGCGCGCGGAATTCCGCAGTCTTCGCTTTCAGCTCGTCATCGGAGAGTTTTTCCATCTCCGGTTCCATCGCGTTAATGACGTTGACTACTTTGCGCATACGACGCAGCGTACGCTCGTTACGGCTACCGAATACTTTCGTTAATAATTTGATTAGCATAATAAAATCTCAAACGCCCCGCGGTGCGGAGTCAAAAATTATAAGTTGGAAGGTTCTTTTTTAGCTGAGGCGTTGAGGGCCAGCGCGGATCCCCTGCTGCTGGCTTATCCAGACAGGAACACTAAACGCGGCCTGAGAAGTGAAATGGGCATATGTCACGCGACTGACAGTCGCCGGTGGTCTGCCTTCCTGCGTCAGCAGCGCGCTGAGCGTATTCAGTAAAGCAAGATGATGCGCCTGGATTGGCAAAGGTTCTTCGGCAACGGGCAGTGCCTGAGGAGCCATTGCAAAGGAAAGATGACGTATAACCGTACGAATGGCATGCTGGTGCCAGTAATCGACAGTAAAATTCGGGCGACGGTTAGTGGCTTCCAGCAAAGCAAGCTGGCTAAAGTTAACCTTAGCGGATTGATCGTGGTTGCTGGCGGTCGCTTTCGCGGGCGTATTCGGTTCAGCGGCATTACCGATCGCGGGCAGGCCAAAACTCGCCGCGACCATCCCTAATAAGAGATGCGGCCAGAAGTACCGTCTGCCTAACTGTCGCCAGCGCGTCAGTATTCCACTCACGTTAGTGCCACCTGATCTACCCTGCATTTGGGGTTTTAAATTCAAAACGATTTTTGCGCACAAATCTTATCATTAAAGCGTGCACTCCACAGCAGTAATGACAGCAAGTCGCGGTTAAATATGCTTAAGAAAGCATCGATCGCGCTGTATTTTAATCTGACAGCGGGGGAAAAGTCGCATCGGAAAAGACGGTGAGCTATCGGAGGATAAAAAAAACGACTGGCTCACCTGGCCGGAGAGAGTGCCAGATTAACCAGTCGAATTTATGCGACAGATATACACTTCATCTTTCAAGCTGCCTCTTTGTTGGCTGCTTTCTCTCACCCCAGTCACGTACTAGTGTACGCTCCTGTGGATTCGTTCAGTTGCCGCCTTGATGCAACTTGAATGATTTTGTGTATAGTTATTATGCCAGTACGGTCGAAGGTGCTTTGAACGCCAGCGGCAGTTCTGCGTCGTCCTGGAAGGTCACATATTCCCAGGCTTCCTGTTTTGCCAGGACCGCCTGCAACAGTTTGTTATTCAATGCATGACCGGATTTATACGCGGTAAATGCACCAATAATGTTGTGACCACACATGAACAAGTCACCGATCGCGTCGAGCATTTTGTGACGAACGAATTCATCTTCAAAACGCAGGCCGTCTTCGTTCAGTACGCGATAATCGTCAACAACGATGGCACAATCGAAGCTGCCGCCCAGGCACAGGCCGCGGGACTGCAGATATTCGATATCACGCATGAAGCCGAAAGTACGCGCACGGCTGATCTGGCGCATGAACGCATCAGCAGAGAAGTTCATCGCATAGCGCTGTGTGCTGGAGTCGATCGCTGGGTGGTTAAAGTCGATGGTGAAATCCAACGTAAAACCATTATACGGCTTAAACTCAGCCCACTTGTCGCCATCTTCGACGCGAACAGTCTCTTTGATGCGGACAAATTTCTTCGCACTGTTCAGTTCTTCAATACCTGCGTCAAGCAGCAGGTAGACGAACGGAGCAGCACTACCATCCATGATCGGGATTTCCGGGGCATTAACCTCAATAACGATGTTATCGATACCTAAGCCCGCCAGAGCAGCATTAAGGTGCTCAACGGTTGAAATCCGCACATCATGCTCGTTGACCAGACACGTACAGAGCATGGTATCACGCACAGATTTGGCATCGGCCGGGAAATCTACCGGAGGATTCAAGTCGGTGCGACGATAGATGACCCCGGTGTTGGCCGGCGCAGGGCGTAATGTCAGGGTGACTTTTTTGCCGGTATGTAAACCGACACCAGTCGCCTGAACGATACGTTTAAGAGTCCTTTGTTTGATCATCGTATAATCTCGCCAAATTACCTATCCAACCGAAGTGTACTATACATTCGGTGGGCCAGTTTAGCACAAAGAGCCACAATTCCCAAATTCCAGCTAATTCTTAATCAGCTTGCTTACGCAGGAATGCAGGGATATCCAGATAATCCGGTTCTTTAGTGGTCTGCGGCGTATTGTCGTTAACCACCTTCGCTACCGGCTTCTGCTCTTGCGTCAACGGCGCCATACCGTGCTGCTGGTAACGATCCATTACCGGCTGCTGAACCTGCTTGTTGGTCACCAGTGTGATTTCAGGACGCTTGTCCATACCAATTCCAGTGGCAACAACGGTAACGCGCAGTTCGTCGTTCATATCCGGGTCCAGAGAAGTACCGATAACCACGGTCGCGTTATCCGATGCAAATGCACGAATCGTGTTACCTACGGTTTCGAACTCATCCAGGCGCAGGTCGAAGCCCGCAGTAATGTTTACCAACACGCCACGCGCGCCAGACAGATCAATATCTTCCAGCAGAGGCGAAGAGATAGCCATTTCAGCCGCTTCTTCTGCACGATCTTCACCGCTTGCCACGCCAGAACCCATCATCGCATAGCCCATTTCGGACATTACGGTGCGCACGTCGGCAAAGTCGACGTTCATCAGGCCCGGACGGGTGATCAGTTCAGCGATACCCTGGACTGCGCCTTTCAGCACGTCGTTCGCTGCGCCAAACGCATCCAGCAGGGAGATACCGCGACCCAGTACTTTCAGCAGTTTGTCGTTCGGGATAGTGATCAGAGAGTCCACATGTTTGGACAGCTCGGTGATACCCTGCTCCGCAAATGCCATACGCTTTTTGCCTTCAAAATTGAAAGGCTTAGTCACGACAGCAACGGTCAGAATACCTAAATCTTTTGCCACTTCAGCAACCACTGGCGCTGCACCGGTCCCGGTACCGCCGCCCATGCCTGCTGCGATAAACACCATGTCTGCGCCGTCAAGCGCTGCACGCAGAGCTTCACGATCTTCGTCTGCCGCATTGCGACCGACTTCCGGGTTTGCACCCGCGCCCAGACCCTTGGTGATGCCGCTACCAATCTGAATGGTCTGTCCAACCGCCGTTTTACGCAACGCCTGAGCGTCGGTATTCACCGCGAAGAATTCAACACCTTCGATGCGCTCACGCACCATGTGTTCAACGGCATTACCGCCGCCGCCGCCGACGCCGATGACTTTAATCACCGCGTCATTGGTCAGTTCCATAGGTTCAAACATAGTTTCTCTCTCCGTTGTGCCTGTCGCCTGAGACCGTAATCGATGCCGGTCTCATAAAAAATTAAAACTCTTTTCGCAGCCAGCTATTGAGTCGTTTAATCCACGAGCCAACTGATGCCGTTACACGTTTTTCAACTTCAGCTTCACCACTTAAATGGGATTCTTTCCCGTAATGAAGCAACCCCACTGCCGTTGAATAATACGGCTCCTGGGCATAATCTGTCAGACCGGTAATATTGAGCGGCGCACCAATACGCACCTGCGTATGGAACACGCGCTGAGCGCAGGCCGCAAGACCTTCAATTTGCGCAGCACCACCGGTTAACACAATCCCCGCCGCCAGATGATGTTTCACACCCTGCTGGCGAAGTTGTTCCTGTAATTGCAAAATTTCTTCGTTGACCAGGTTAAGCAGCTCGGTATAACGCGGCTCAATGACCTCAGCCAGAGTCTGACGTTGCAGACTGCGTGGCGGACGACCACCGACGCTTGGCACTTCAACGCTCTCATCTTTGCCAACGATAGAACCCAGCGCACAACCATGACGAACTTTAATAGCTTCAGCATCGCTCGGCGGCGTACCAAAGGCATACGCAATGTCGCTGGTGACCACATTCCCTGCATAAGGGATTACTTTGGTATGGCGCAACGCCCCGCCAGTATAAACGGCGATGTCCATTGTACCACCACCAATATCGACCACGCAGACACCCAGCTCACGTTCGTCTTCCGTTAACACGGAATAACTGGCTGCCAACCCGGCAAATATCAGTTGGTCAACTTTCAGTCCACAGCGTTCAACGGCTTTGACGATATTCTTCGCCATGTCGTTGTGGCAGGTAATCAGATGTACTTTTGCCTGCATACGCACGCCGGAAAGACCGACCGGATTTTTAATACCTTCCTGGTAGTCAATCGCGTATTCCTGTGGAATAACATGCAGTACACGATGCTCATCGCGCACACGTACGGATTTTGCCGTATGCACAACATTTTCCACATCTTCCTGGGTCACTTCCTCTTCGGAAATGGGCACCATACCAATTTCATTCTGACAGCTAATATGTTTACCTGAAAGCGCCAGATACACCGAGGAAATCTGGCAATCTGCCATCAGTTCAGCCTGGTCAATGGCGCGCTGTACGCATTTCACCACTGACTCAAGGTCATTCACCCCGCCTTTATCCATACCTCGCGATGGGCAACTGCCCACGCCAATGATATTGACCATACCGTCGGGCAGAACTTCCCCTACTAAAGCGGCTACCTTCGCGGTGCCAATCTCCAGTCCAACTACCAGTTTTCTGTCCGTCGCCTTGATCATTGTTGTTCTGCCTGTGCCTGATTCTGTTGCTGATTAGATTCCTCAGGAGGCAAGGGAACCCAGCCTACTGCTGCTCCTGAGTCATAACGCAAATCAACGTAGCTAATCCGTTTGCCATCGGTTTGCGCCTGCTGCTGTAAAACCGGGTAGAGTTCCACAAAGCGAGCCAAACGTTTTATCGTATCGCCCCTGCCCAGATTGAGCTTAATATCGTTATTAAGCGTTAACTGCCAGGAACGACGAGCGGTCATCGCCGCTTCCTTCAGGGTGAATCTATCCTTAGCCAGCACCTGCCCCATATCGCGGAACCCTTGCAACACTTCACTTGCGCTGCCTTCAGGGCCATACAACATAGGTAATACCTGCTTGTTAGCCCGACCGGTTGGTATGCTGAACGTATTTCCATCGGCATCCACCATATGTTGGTCATTCCAACGCGCTATCGGCACATATTCAACCAGATGAATCTTCAATTCATCAGGCCACTGCTTTCTGACACTCGCCTGCTTAATCCAGGGGAGACGTTCAATCTGACTTTGGATGATGTTCACATCCTGGGTCATAAAGGTTCCCGGTGCGCCAAGCGCCAGGATGGACTGCCGAATATCGTCATTGCGCGTGTAGTGTCGCTCACCGGTCAATACCAGCTTCGACAATGGCAAACGTTGCGCATCTTCCATCCATCCCAACACGACCCAGCCGCTCACAAACACGGTGCACAGCACTGTCAGCAGAAACAGAATTCCTGCAAGACGCGTTCCATTATTGCGGCGTGAGGAGGCTACCTCGTCTTCATCACCGTTTCGCGTGTTCAGCGCAGCCTGCGACATATCAGTCCGCCAACTCCAGAATTCGTACCACCAACTGCGAGAAGCTCAGCCCCGCCTGACGCGCCGCCATCGGCACCAGGCTGTGGCTGGTCATACCCGGAGAGGTATTCGCTTCCAGCAGATAAAACTGGCCATCGCTGTCCAGCATGACGTCAATACGGCCCCAACCTTTACAGCCCAATGCGTTCCACGCTTTCAGGACTAATGCCTGTAATTCGGCCTCCTGGTCAACTTCCAGACCTGCAGGACAGAAATATTGTGTCTCATCAGACAGATACTTCGCCTCATAATCATAGAAGGTTCCCGCGGGTTGGATACGTATTGACGGTAAAATTTCTTCGCCAAGTATCGCAACTGTGAATTCCGGTCCACTGAGCCATTTTTCAATCAGTACTTCTTCATCATGCTGAAAAGCCAATGCTAATGCAGCTTGCAAAGCATTTTCTTCTTCAACTTTTGACATCCCTACGCTGGAACCTTCACGGCTTGGCTTCACAATCAACGGCAAGCCTAACGCAGAAATTCTCGTAACCACTTCATCGCTAAGTCCTTTTTCAAACTCAGCACGGGTCAATGCCACCCATGGCGCAACGGGCAATCCTGCCCCCTGCCACAGCAGTTTGCTGCGTAGTTTGTCCATTGAGATAGCCGATGCCATGACACCGCTACCGGTATAAGGCAAACCAATCTGCTCCAGCATGCCCTGTAACGTTCCGTCTTCACCACCTCGGCCGTGCAGTGCAATAAACACTTTCTGAAAACCCATCGATTTCAGAAGCGTAACGTCGACCTCTTTTGGGTCAACAGGATGTGCATCCACACCGCCTTCGCGCAAACCCGCCAGCACTGCTGCGCCAGAATTCAACGACACTTCTCGCTCTGCGGAGGTTCCCCCTAACAGGACCGCGATTTTATCAGCCATGTTGTTCTTCCTCCGGGTTTTGCGGCTTCAGTTTGATTTCAGCTAAGGAACGCGCGATTTTGCCGATATTTCCAGCGCCCTGCACCAAAATCAGATCATTACCGGTTAATACCGGTGCCAGCATTTCCGCTACCTGGGCCGGATCGGACACCAGAATAGGATCGATCTTTCCGCGACCGCGAATGGTACGGCACAGCGAACGGCTATCGGCCCCCGGAATTGCAGCTTCACCTGCGGCATACACGTCCAACATCAGCAACGCATCAACCTGTGTCAGCACGTTGGCAAAGTCGTCGTACAAATCGCGTGTACGTGTGAAGCGGTGCGGCTGGAACAACATCACCAAATTTTTGTCCGGCCAACCTGCGCGTGCGGCTTTGATCGTGGCATCGACTTCCGTTGGGTGATGTCCATAGTCATCGACCAGCATCGCCGTTCCGGCTTTACCGTTTACTGGCTCAAGCGGGAATTCACCCAGGAAGTCAAAGCGGCGTCCGGTACCCTGGAAACTTTCCAGCGCGCGCAGAATCGCGTCGTCTTCAATACCCTCTTCCGTTGCTACTGCCACGGCTGCTGCCGCGTTCAAGGCATTGTGACGACCGGGCGCGTTCAACGTCACACGCAAATCGGCCATCCCCTGACGCAGCAGCGTGAAGTGACCTTGTGGGCCAATCTGTTGATAATCTTCTACGCGAACGTCAGCATCATCGCTGAAACCATAGGTGGTGGTCTGACGCCCGACGCGCGGCAACAACTCGCGGATTACCGGATCGTCGACACACATCACCGCACGCCCATAAAACGGCAAGTTGTGCAGGAAATTAATAAACGTCTGCTTTAAATTTTCGAAGTCGCCATGGTAGGTATCCATATGGTCAGCTTCGATATTGGTGACAATCGCCACCATCGGCTGCAAATGCAGGAACGACGCATCGCTCTCATCGGCTTCCGCAATCAAATAACGGCTGTGACCCAGACGTGCATGCACACCTGCTGCCTTTACCAGACCGCCGTTCACAAAAGTCGGATCGAGGCCCGCTTCTGCATAAATACTGGAGACCATCGCAGTGGTCGTGGTTTTACCGTGGGTCCCGGCAATGGCGATGCCGTGACGAAAACGCATCAACTCTGCCAGCATCTCCGCACGGCGGATCACCGGGATACGCGCTTCATGGGCCGCAACAATTTCCGGGTTATCCGCAGAAATAGCGCTGGATACCACCACCACGCTCGCATCACGAACGTTTTCCGGGCGATGGTTGAAAAAAATCGTGGCACCCAGATTCGTCAGTTGCTGCGTAACCGGATTCGGCGCTAAGTCAGAACCGCTGATCTGATAGCCTTCATTGGCCAAAACTTCGGCAATACCGCCCATACCAGCACCACCGATGCCGACAAAGTGGATGTGCCGAACGCGACGCATTTCGGGCACGATGGAACGCAGTTTTGCCAGTTGTTGTGTATTCATTCTTTAGCCATTAACTTCTCAGTTCATGCGATGCAAAAGGCATCACCACAATTACACCCGGGCAGCCCGGCTCACTTCAGTTGCAACCCGCTCAGTGGCATCCGGTATGGATGCGGCGCGAGCACGCTCTGCCATGGTTAATAAAGTTTCTCGTGACCACCCGGACAGGGTGCTGACGACGGCATCCACAGTAAACTGCGGCTGCTCAAGAATTTTAGCTGCGCCCGCTTTCTCCAGCGGCAGCGCATTCCAGTACTGTTGTCTGTCTTTATGTTGAAACGGCACGAACAGCGCGGGTAAACCTGCGGCAGCAATCTCACTCACCGTCAGTGCGCCTGAACGACAGACCACCACATCCGCCCACGCGTAAGCTGCTGCCATATCATCAATAAATTCAGTGACCTTATGCTGTGGTTGCCCCGCGTCTGCGTAAGCCTGTTCCACGGTTTGCTGCGCACCTTTACCACTCTGATGCCAGATAGTCACTGCGTCGCCAAGTTTTGCGGCGACCTGCGGCAACGTCTGGTTCAGCACACGTGCGCCCTGCGAACCACCGACAACCAGCACCCGCACCGGACCTTCACGACCAGCCAGACGTTCTTCGGGTAACGGCAGTGCAAGGACATCAGTACGCACTGGATTCCCCACCACTTCCGCATTCGGGAAAGCGCCAGGGAAGGCCTGCATCACCTTCGTCGCGATCTTCGCCAGCCATTTGTTCGTTAACCCGGCGATACCGTTCTGCTCATGCAGCACGACCGGAATACCTAACGACCAGGCCGCCAGGCCGCCAGGGCCAGACACATAGCCGCCCATGCCCAGCACCACATCGGGCTTAAACTGCTTCATGATGGCGCGGGCCTGACGCCAGGCATTAAAAATACGGACAGGTGCAGCCAGCAACGCGTTGAGGCCCTTTCCGCGCAAACCGGAGATGCGAATAAAGTCAATGTCAATGCCATGCTTCGGCACTAAGTCCGCTTCCATACGATCGGCGGTGCCCAGCCAACGAACCTGCCAGCCCTGGGCCATTAAATGGTGCGCAACCGCCAGCCCCGGGAAAACATGTCCACCGGTACCGCCTGCCATCACCATTAACCGCTTCGGTTGACCACTCATCGTGCACCTCGTGTAAACGCCTGGGCTTTTTCCAGACGCGTTTCATAATCAATACGTAACAAAAACATGATGGCTGTCGACATGATCAACAAACTCGAACCACCATAACTGATCAACGGCAGCGTCAGACCTTTCGTTGGCAGCATGCCCGCCGCCGCGCCGACGTTTACCAGAGCCTGGAAGCTAAACCAAATCCCGATAGAGCAGGCTAAGAAACCTGAAAAACGGTGGTCAATTTCCAGCGCCTTACGACCGATCGACATCGCGCGAAAAGCGACGAAGAATACCATTAAAAGAGCGAGTACCACACCGATATAACCCAGCTCCTCCCCAATAATGGCGAAGATAAAGTCGGTGTGCGCTTCCGGCAAATACTCCAGTTTTTGGACTGAATTACCCAATCCCTGGCCCCACACTTCACCGCGACCAAAAGCCATCAGAGACTGTGTCAGCTGATAGCCGCTGCCAAACGGATCTTCCCAGGGATTCCAGAACGAGGTCACACGGCGAATACGGTACGGTTCGGCGAGGATCAGCAGCACGACAGCGGAAATCCCCATCCCGATGATGGCGATGAACTGCCACAATTTGGCACCAGCCAAAAACAGCATCGCCAGCGTCGTGACGAACAGCACGACCACTGTGCCCAGGTCAGGCTGCGCCAGCAACAGCACGGCCAGAACCAGAATCACACCCATCGGCTTTAAGAAGCCGCGCAGGTTGTTACGCACCTCATCCACCTTACGCACCAGGTAGTTGGCGAGATAACAGAACAACGACAGCTTGGTAAACTCCGCAGGCTGAATACGCAGTGGCCCCAGCGCAATCCAGCGCGATGCCCCGTTAACCGAGCTGCCTACAACCAGAACGATCAGCAGCATGATGATCGACGCGATCAGCATGGTGGTGCTGTACTTTTGCCAGAACTCCATCGGCAGGCGCAAGGTAATCATCGCCAGACAGAACGCCAGAAAAATATACAGTGCGTCACGCTTAGCAAACAGGAATGGATCGCCTGCCAGACGCTGCCCAACGGGCATTGACGCCGATGTCACCATGATAAAACCGATCGCTGCCAGACCAAACGTCAACCACAACAGCATGCGGTCGTACATGATCAGGCTGTCCGCGTCTTTCTCACGCGAAGCCATCACCCAGCCTTTAAGTGCCGCAAAGACCCACGCCAGGATTCCGAGTCCCGGTACGCGCGGCAGTTTCAGACGAGGGAGAGATAATCGCATCAACCCAACTCCTTCGCCAGGTGGGTAAAGACGTCGCCACGTTGCTCAAAATTCTTGAACTGATCGAGACTGGCACAAGCGGGAGACAGTAGTACCATGTCGCCCGGTTTAACACGCGGGGCGAGCAGACGCATCGCCTGTTCCATGGTTTCTGTTTGTTCCGCCACTTCCGGTCGCAACGCGGCAAGCTGTGCACCATCACGGCCAAAGCAGTACAGTCGAATGCGATCGCCACTCAGGTAACGGCTTAACGGAGAAAAATCGGCTGATTTCCCATCGCCGCCCAACAGCAGGTGCAGAGTACCCTCAACGTGCAGCCCATTCAGCGCGGCTTCAGTGCTGCCGACATTGGTCGCTTTTGAATCGTTGATCCAACGCACACCGTTATGATTCAGTACCAGTTGGAAACGATGCGCCAGGCCAGTAAAGGTAGTCAATGCTTTCAGGCTGGATGCCCGCGGCAGACCCGCAGCATCCGCCAGCGCTAACGCTGCCAGCGCATTGGTGTAGTTATGTTGACCGGAAAGGGTCATCTCTTTCACGTTCAATACTTTTTCACCCTTCACCCGCAGCCAGGTTTCACCCTGCTGGCGGTTAAGGTGATAGTCACCCATATTGATGCCAAAGCTCACACAGCGCTCATCGGCACCGCGAACCGGCATAGTTAACGCATCATCCGCATTGACTACGCACACTTTCGCATTCTCATAAACGCGCAGTTTGGCTGCACGGTACTGCTGCAGTCCAAACGGATAACGGTCCATGTGATCTTCAGTGACGTTCAAAATGGTTGCCGCGACAGCCCGTAAGCTGGAGGTCGTCTCCAGTTGGAAGCTGGACAATTCCAGAACATACAACTCGCGCTCAGCGTCCAGCAACATCAGCGCGGGCAGGCCGATATT
This sequence comes from Citrobacter sp. Awk 2, assembly GCF_028069815.1. NCBI lineage: Bacteria > Pseudomonadati > Pseudomonadota > Gammaproteobacteria > Enterobacterales > Enterobacteriaceae > Citrobacter > Citrobacter sp. Awk 2. Next base: position 13,499 of record NZ_JANEWL010000016.1, on the reverse strand, counting down.
ACCGCCGACACCCACGTTCACTCCGGCCGCTTTCGCCATCTCACCTACCAGCGTAGTCACAGTGCTTTTACCGTTTGAACCGGTGATCGCGACGATGGGAGCCTGTGCTTCGCGGCAGAACAGTTCGATATCGCCGACAATCTCAATTCCCGCATTTGCGGCAGCGCTCAGCGAAGGGTGCGCCAGGGCAATACCGGGGCTGGCGACGATGAGATCGGCGGCCAACAGCCAGTCATCATTCAGACTGCCAACATGATGCTCAACCGCTTCCGGTAATTTATCCAGGCCCGGCGGCGTCGCGCGGGTATCCATGACGCGCGGCGTGACGCCGCGTGCCAGGAAGAAATCCACGCAGGACAACCCGGTCAAACCCAGACCGATAATGACGACTTTTTTACCCTGGTAATCAGCCATGATTAACGTACCTTCAGCGTTGCCAGGCCAATCAGGACCAGCATCAGCGAAATAATCCAGAAACGCACAATCACACGCGGTTCCGGCCAACCTTTCAGTTCATAGTGGTGATGAATAGGCGCCATACGGAAAATACGCTGTCCGCGCAGCTTAAAGGAACCCACCTGCAGAATGACCGACAGGGTTTCCACCACAAATACGCCGCCCATGATCACCAGCAGGAATTCCTGACGCAGCAGCACGGCAATAATGCCCAGCGCGCCACCCAGAGCCAGTGAACCGACATCGCCCATAAAGACCTGTGCCGGATAAGTGTTAAACCACAGGAAGCCCAAACCTGCGCCGACAATCGCCGTACAGACGATAACCAGTTCGCCGGCGTGGCGCAGATAAGGAATGTGCAGGTAGTTGGCGAAGTTCATGTTACCGGTCGCCCATGCAACCAGTGCAAAACCGGCGGCCACAAACACGGTTGGCATAATCGCCAGGCCATCGAGGCCGTCGGTCAGGTTGACCGCGTTGCCGGTGCCGACAATCACGAAGTACGCCAGCAGGATGTAGAACAGCCCCAGTTGCGGCATGACATCTTTAAAGAATGGCACCACCAGTTCAGTTGCCGGGGTGTCTTTTCCTGCCAGATACAGCGCAAATGCGACCCCTAATGCAATGACCGACATCCAGAAATACTTCCAGCGCGCGATCAGGCCCTTGGTGTCTTTGCGCACCACTTTGCGGTAGTCATCGACAAAACCGATAATACCGTAGCCAACCAGCACCACCAGCACGCACCACACGTACGGGTTGGATGGGTAGGCCCACAGCAGTACGGAGATAACAATCGCAGTGAGGATCATGATGCCGCCCATGGTCGGCGTACCGCGTTTACTAAAGTGTGATTCCGGGCCGTCGTTACGTACGACCTGGCCAAAGGACATTTTTTGCAAGCGGGCGATCATGCGCGGGCCCATCCACAAAGAGATGAACAGCGCGGTCAGCAGGCTGACGATGGCGCGAAACGTCAGATAGGAAAAGACGTTGAAGCCGGAATAATATTTGACCAAATGTTCGGCCAGCCAAACTAACATGTTCCATTCTCCTGTAATGCGCGTACTACCTCTTCCATGGCGGCACTACGTGAACCCTTCACTAAAATCGTCATAATCTGATGTTCTGCAATCAGTGTCTTAAGATGCGCGGCCAACGCGGTTTTATCCGCAAAATGTTCGCCAACGCCGCTGGTGTCGCTGATCGCCTGACTCAGTTTCCCTGTACTCAGCACACGGTCGATGCCCGCAACCTTTGCAGCCTCACCTACCTGTACGTGGCAGGCTTCGCTTTCCGCGCCAAGCTCTGCCATATCGCCAACCACCAGCACGCGGTAGCCGGGCATTTCGGACAGCACCTGTACCGCTGCGGTCATCGAACCGACGTTAGCGTTGTAGGAGTCGTCCAGCAGCAGCTGATTTTCTGCCAGTTGAACCGGGAACAGACGCCCCGGCACCGCTTGCAGATCCTTCAGACCCGCTTTCACGGCATCTGGCGTTGCGCCTACCGCCATAGATAGCGCTGCCGCCGCCAGGGCGTTAGCAATATTGTGACGACCCGGCAGGGGCAGCAGAACATCAATGCTTCCGGTTGGCGTTTGCAGCGAAAACTCTGTGCCGTGTGAGGTCACATGAACGTTAGCCGCCGAAAAGTCGCTGTTAGCCGCATTCGGCGAGAAGCGCCAGACTTTGCGATCGCCGATGATGCTCTGCCAGTTCAACCAGTCGTTGTTGTCGGCATTCATAATGGCGACACCGTTCGCTGACAGGCCGGTAAAAATCTCACCTTTTGCCTTCGCCACACCTGCCAGAGAGCCGAAGCCTTCCAGATGCGCGGCGGCCAGGTTGTTCACCAGCGCCGCTTCCGGGCGCGTCAGGCCAACGGTCCAGGCGATTTCGCCCTGATGATTCGCGCCAAGCTCAATCACGGCATAGTCGTAATCGTTGTTTAAGCGCAGCAGCGTCATCGGGACGCCGATGTCGTTATTCAGATTGCCTGCGGTATATAACGTGTTGCCACACTGACTCAGAATGGCGGCGGTCATCTCTTTAACAGAGGTTTTACCGGACGAGCCAGTAAGCGCCACCACACGAGCCGGAACCTGAGCGCGAACCCATGCCGCCAGCTCGCCAAATGCCAGACGCGTATCTTTTACAATCAGCTGCGGAAGGTCGGTATCCAGTGCACGGTTTACCAGCAGTGCGCCCGCGCCATTCTCTTTTGCAGTGTCGGTAAAGTCATGGGCATCGAAGCGTTCACCTTTCAGTGCGACGAACAAACAGCCTGGCGTGACTTTACGCGTATCGGTCGTGACCGCATCGAGGGTCAGATCGCCCCCTTTCAGTTCGCCACCGAGGATTTCCGTCAGTTGACTGAGCGTTACGCTAATCATGCGATAACCCCCAGCAGACGCGCTGCCGTCACGCGATCGGAGTAGTCGAGACGCTGGGCGCCGACAATCTGATAATCCTCATGGCCTTTGCCAGCGACCAGCACCACGTCATTTTCTTTTGCCTGCATGATGGCGCTAGTGACCGCTTCAGCACGACCTTCCATCACTTTTGCCTGCCCGGCATCCAGCATACCCGCCAGAATGTCATTGATAATGGCGCGAGGCTCTTCGGTGCGTGGGTTGTCATCCGTAACCACAACGACATCGGCAAACTGCTCCGCAATGGCGCCCATCAACGGACGTTTGCCTTTGTCGCGATCGCCGCCGCAGCCAAAGACGCACCACAGCTTGCCGGTGCAATGCAGACGGGCCGCCTGCAGCGCTTTTTCCAGCGCATCCGGCGTATGAGCATAATCAACCACAACGGTGGTTTTGCCCGGCGCGCTAAACACTTCCATGCGCCCGCAGACCGGCTGCAGCTGTGCCGCCGTTTTCAGTAAATCAGTTAACGGATACCCCAACGCCAGCAGTGTGGCCAGCGCCAGCAGCAAATTGCTGACGTTAAACGCCCCCATCAGGCGGCTTTCAATTTCCCCTTCTCCCCAGGTGGAGGCAAAGCGAATCGTTGCGCCGCTATCGTGATAGTTCACCTCAACGGCTTTCAGCCAACGACCGTGGCAGTTGGGATTGATATGGTCTTCCATCGAGACAGCTACCGCATCCGGCAGCTTCGCCAGCCAGCGGCGCCCCACTTCGTCATCCGCATTGACGATAGCCTGCCCACAGTGGTGCGTGGAATACAACAACCACTTCGCGGCTTCGTAGTGTTCCATATCGCCGTGATAATCGAGATGGTCACGGCTTAAGTTGGTAAATACTGAGGCCGCAAATTTCAGCGCCGCCACGCGGTGCTGAACCAGGCCATGCGATGAAACCTCCATCGCGCCAAAGGTCGCGCCCTGTTCAACCAGTCCCGCCAGCACATGCTGAACGTCAACGGCGGACCCAGTGGTATTTTCCGTCGGGATCACTTTACCCAGCAGGCCATTACCTACCGTTCCCATTACCGCACTGGTTTCGCCAAGCAGTTGGCTCCACTGTGCAAGCAATTGGGTGGTGGTGGTTTTACCGTTGGTTCCGGTCACACCGACCAGACGCATATTTTCAGATGGCTCGTGGTAAAAGCGGCCTGCCAGTGCAGATAAGCGTTCGTTAAGCTGGCTGAGATAGATGACCGGAACGCCGTGCATTTCACGGATTTCGCCGTCTGCGGCCTCATCTTTTGCCTCTGCAATAATGGCAGCCACACCTTGCGCTATCGCCTGCGGGATATATCGACGCCCGTCCGCCTGATGACCCACTACTGCGACAAAGAGATCGCCCGATGCAGCCACACGGCTGTCGAGTGTCATCTCTCGCAGTGCTCGCTCCGGTGCACCCGGCACCCATGGAGCAAGAAGGTCGCGCAAATTACGATCTGCCACCTGTTGCCTCGCCTTGATTATTCACAAATTCATTTTTATCGCCCGTTGTCAGCGCATCCGGTTCGATGTTCATGGTACGCAGTACGCCGCCCATGATGGCACCGAAGACCGGCGCGGAAACGGCGCCACCGTAATATTTACCCGCCTGCGGATCGTTGATAACAACAACCAGCGCGAAGCGCGGCTGACTCGCAGGCGCAACGCCTGCGGTATAAGCAATGTATTTATTGATGTAGCGGCCATCTGGCCCGACTTTTTTCGCCGTACCGGTTTTAATCGCGATGCGATAGCCTTTAATCGCCGCCTTCACGCCGCCACCGCCCGGCAGCGCCACGCTTTCCATCATGTGCACCACAGTGCGTACGGTCGACTCCGGGAAGATACGCTCTCCCGGAACAGGAGGGTCAACTTTAGTAATCGACAGTGGGCGATAAACGCCATAGCTGCCGATAGTTGCGTAGACTCGCGCTAACTGTAACGGGGTTACCATTAGCCCATAGCCGAAAGAGAAGGTGGCCCTCTCTATGTCAGACCACCGTTGTTTTTGAGGATATAAGCCACTGCGTTCTCCGACCAACCCCAAATTGGTCGCTTTTCCCAGCCCAAAACGTGAGTAAGTATCTACTAACGCTGAGGACGGCATCGCTAACGCCAGTTTGGAAACACCGACGTTACTCGACTTCTGCAAAACCCCGGTAAGGGTCAATTCGCTATAACGCGCCACGTCTTTAATTTCGTGACCATTAATTCGGTAAGGAATGGTGTTAAGTACGGTATTTTCACGTACCACGCCACGCTGCAGCGCGGTCATCACCACCATCGGTTTAACGGTAGAACCCGGCTCGAAGACGTCGGTAATGGTACGGTTACGCATTGCGTCTTTCGGCGTACCGGTGAGATTATTAGGGTTGTAAGACGGGCTGTTCGCCATCGCCAGCACTTCACCGGTATTAACATCCACCAGAACCGCACTACCTGACTCCGCCTTGTTAAACGCTACGGCGTTGTTCAGTTCACGGTAGACCAGCGCCTGTAAACGCTCATCAATACTCAGCGCAAGGTTATGCGCCGCCTGGCTGTCGGTAGAGGAAATATCCTCGATGACGCGGCCATAGCGGTCTTTACGTACAATACGTTCGCCCGGTTGTCCGGTGAGCCATTTGTCGAAGCTTTTTTCAACGCCTTCAATCCCCTGGCTGTCAACGTTGGTAAAACCAATGAGGTGAGCGGTCACTTCTCCGGAAGGATAGTAACGGCGGGATTCTTCGCGCAGATGAATACCTGGCAGCTTCAGTTTCTTGATGTAGTCGGCCATGTCAGGGTTTACCTGACGCGCAAGATAAATAAAGCGCCCTTTCGGGTTGGCATTAATTCTGCTGGCCAACTGGTCAAGTGGCAGGTTCAACGCGGTTGAAAGTGCTCTCCAACGCTCGCCAACGCTCACACCGCCTGCGTCATGAACTTCTTTTGGGTCAGCCCAAATCGCCTTAACGGGAACACTCACCGCCAGCGGACGACCTAAACGATCGGTTATCATACCGCGCGATGTGGCAACTTCCTGTACGCGCAGGGAACGCATATCGCCCTGGCGCACCAGCATGTCTGGCGCGATGATTTGCAGCCAGGCAACACGCCCCAGCAAGAAACCCAGCGCCAGCAAAATACAGCCGCACAGTAACGCAAAACGCCAACTGACAAAGTTGGCTTGTTCTTCCTGACGTTTTGGTTTGTGCGTTTTTGCCGCTGCTTTCATGCGTCGCGTTTATCCTTATTTTTGTACTACGATATTTTCTTGTGAGGGATCAACATGCTGCATTTGCAGCTTTTCCGTTGCGATCCGTTCAACACGGCTATGATCACCGAGCGCGTTCTCCTCAAGGATCAAGTTACGCCATTCGATATCCAGCGCATCTCGTTCCAGAACCAACTGCTCACGCTGCGCGGTCAGTAACCGTGTATGGTGTGCGGTTGTCACGACAGTAACCGCCGTCAAAATAATGCAAATGAACAGGCAGAGTGGCAGCTTCCCAAACCGCAAAAGATCGTCACCGATCACGCCAGGCAAAGCATGGCGCTCGTTGCTTCCTATCGATCCTTTAACTTTGCTGAGGGCTTCTGTCACTCTGCTGATCATGCGTTCGTCCTCTCTGCAATACGCAGAACTGAACTACGGGCACGAGGATTCTCAGCTACCTCTTCTTCACCCGGCATCAACTTGCCTAGTGCTCTCAACTCACGACCGCCCAGTTTTTTGATCTGCGCTTCTGTCATCGGTATTCCAGCCGGAACCTGAGGACCGCGGCTTTGTTCACGCATAAAGCGCTTCACAATGCGATCTTCGAGTGAATGGAAACTAATGATCGAAAGGCGACCACCTGGTGCCAGCACGCTGAGCGAGCTTTTTAGCGCCTGCTCTATCTCCTCCAGTTCACTGTTTACCCAAATGCGCACCGCCTGGAAGGTACGGGTCGCGGGATGTTTGAATTTATCTTTTACCGGCATTGCCGCTGCAATGACTTCCGCCAGTTCTTTGGTACGGGTCATCGGTTCTATGCGGTTGCGCTCCACGATGGCACGGGCAATACGTTTGCCGAAGCGCTCCTCGCCAAAGGTTTTAATCACCCAGGCGATATCAGCTTCATCGGCGGTTTGCAGCCATTCAGCGGCAGACTGACCGCGCGTAGGGTCCATACGCATATCTAGCGGACCGTCACGCATGAATGAAAAGCCGCGTTCGGCATCATCAAGCTGCGGAGAAGACACGCCAAGATCAAGGAGGATTCCATCGATCTTGCCGGTAAGTCCACGCTCGGCTACATACTCAGCCAGCGCAGAAAAAGGTCCATGAATGATGGAGAAACGGGGATCGGTAATCGTCTGGGCAACGGCAATAGCCTGCGGATCGCGATCGATTGCCAGTAAACGTCCCTCTTCACCAAGCTGTGAGAGGATCAGACGTGAATGACCACCGCGACCAAATGTCCCGTCAATGTAGATGCCGTCTGGACGAATATTCAGGCCATTTACAGCTTCATCCAGCAACACCGTGGTGTGTTTATAATTTTCCATCATCTTATAGAGACAAGTCCTGCAATCGTTCCGACAGCGCGCCGGTCACAGACTGCTCAGCGTCGATATCTTCCTTGACCTGTTGATACCAGGTCGTTTCATCCCACAGCTCAAACTTATTGAACTGCCCAACCAGCATCACTTCTTTTGTCAGTCCCGCGTGTTGTCGCAGAATGGGCGCAATCAATAAGCGACCGGCGTTATCCATCTGACATTCGCTGGCATGCCCCAACAATAAGCGTTGTACGCGACGCTCAGCCGGATTCATGCTCGACAAGCGAGATAGCTTCTGCTCGATAACTTCCCATTCAGGCAGGGGGTACAGCAGCAGGCACGGGTGATGGATGTCAATGGTACAAACCATTTGACCGGTAGCGCTCTCAAGCAGTTGATCCCGATAACGGGTAGGCACCGATAAGCGCCCTTTACTGTCGAGATTAACTAACGTTGCTCCCCGGAACATGCCAGTCTCACCCCCAATTACCACTTTATCCCACAAAATCCCACTTAAAGGAGTTTACGGAGCGGAGGAAAACCTTGTCAAGCAAGTCACGGCGCTCAGCGGAGCAAAAAACCCAATGTTTACGGCTAATATCAGTGTTGAGCAAATTCCGTACAGCAAACGAAGCAAATTAACGTCATGAATATTTGTAAGAAAAAAATCCAACAACTCATCATTGTTTAAAACAACTCAATATCAACCGAGGAAAATATAAAGTGTCAGTTTGCGACGCGAGCGGCATTTTAGGACAATATGCGGCGAGATAACAGTACCAGTTCATCGGTCTGTACGGCCCGTACGGCCAAGGAAGGTGAGAGATTGCCGCAATTCGGCGGCAAAGTGTTTGTTAATTCGGCAAATCCACACAAGCATGTAACAAAATAATACAAACGTAACGCGTCGTTACGTATCAATAACCCAAAAAAGGATAGTTGCGTTTTTAAATTAGGATAATTAAAGAATGAATTTCAGATAATTCTAAAGAATATTCTTAAATATAATAAGGTTATTTCTGAGAATTAAATATTTGATGGCATCGAAGCATTCTCCCCAATGCCATCAATAGCAACCACTTAGTTACGGCTAAGGATACCGCGGCGGTACAGATTACGCCGAATACGCGTTAATCCTGGTTTTGGTTTACGCGGTTCATCAAGGCTTGCAAGGACGATCTCCAACACACGTTCAGCCACATCACGGTGGCGCTGTGCTACTGCCAACACCGGGCATTGCAGGAAGTCGAGCAGTTCATGATCGCCAAAGGTCGCAATGGCTAAATCAGACGGCAGTTGCCCATCACGACGCAAAGTCACATCCATCACCCCTTGCAATAGCGCAAATGAGGTGGTGAACAGCGCCTGAGGCATCGGATGCGTTTCCAGCCATTTATCAAACAGCTGTGCTGCTGCCTCCCGTTCATAGCTATTGGCATACAGGAAGTGCACTTCACGCGGATCGTCTTTCCACGCGGTACGGAAACCCTGTTCACGCAGGAAACTGACCGATAATTCAGGGAGCGCCCCCAGGTAGAGCACAGTTTCAGCAGGGAATTTACGCAATTCCTCCGCCAGCATTTGGGCATCATCCTGATCTGCACCGACAACACTGGTGAAGTGTTCACGATCCAGCGCACGATCCAGCGCTACAATCGGGAATGAACTGTTCGCCCAACGCTGATAGAACGGATGTTCTGGCGGTAATGAGGTAGATACAATAATAGCGTCAACCTGACGCTGTAAAAGATGCTCAATACAGCGCATTTCGTTATCTGGCTGATCTTCAGAGCAGGCAATCAGCAGTTGATACCCACGCTGACGCGCCTGACGTTCCAGGTAGTTTGCAATGCGGGTATAACTCGTATTCTCCAGGTCCGGGATTACCAACCCGATAGAACGTGTGCGTCCAGCACGGAGCCCGGCCGCCACAGCATTGGGGTGGTAATTATGTTCACGCACCACCGCCATGACTTTTTCGACCGTTTTGTCGCTTACGCGGTATTGCTTTGCTTTGCCATTAATAACGTAGCTTGCAGTCGTTCGCGAAACGCCGGCCAACCGAGCGATTTCATCCAGTTTCACAATTGCCCCTTGCGTAAAATGTACAAACCATAACCTTTAAGATGGCATGGGTTAAATTTATTAACATCTAAGCGCAGAATAATGACTGCGGCAACCGCTTTTGTCTCTGGTTACTGCTGATTTCGCAAAAAAAAAGCGCAACAGGTAGCATCAGCGAAAACAGGTACGTTACCTGTAGGCCGGATAAGGCGTTTACGCCGCCATCCGGCATGACCTCCACGAGGATGCCTGATGGCTCTGTGCTTATCAGGCCTACAGTCGACTATTAACGCATGATTTTATCACCTCGGGAGAGTCCCACCACACCGGAACGGGCCACCTCTACAATCTTGGCGACTTCACGCAGTGTTGCCAGGAAAGCGTCCAGTTTGTCACTGGTTCCCGCCAACTGCACCGTGTAAATAGACGGCGTGACATCGATAATCTGTCCACGGAAAATTTCCGTGTTGCGTTTCACCTCTTCCCGGCCATAACCACTGGCCTGAATCTTCACCAGCATGATTTCTCGTTCAACGTGAGCACCCTGCCCTAACTCACTCACCCGCAGGACATCCACCAGCTTGTGCAGTTGCTTTTCAATTTGCTCAAGGACCTTCTCATCGCCCACGGTCTGAATCGTCATCCGCGATAAGGTCGGATCGTCAGTCGGCGCGACGGTCAGGCTTTCAATGTTGTAACCGCGCTGGGCAAAGAGGCCTATCACGCGCGATAATGCCCCAGACTCATTTTCCAGTAATACTGATAATATCCGGCGCATAATCAGGTCCTCTCCGTTTTGCTTAACCACATCTCATCCATACCACCACCCCGAATTTGCATCGGGTAGACATGCTCACTACCATCGACGGTGACATCAACAAACACCAGCCGGTGGTTGCGCACATGTTCCAGTGCTTCACCCAGTTTGCTTTCCAGCTCATCCGGATGATTTATCTGGATACCAATATGCCCATAGGCTTCAGCAAGACGGACAAAATCGGGTAGCGACTGCATATAAGACTGCGAATGACGCCCGGAATAGATCATGTCCTGCCACTGTTTCACCATACCGAGATAGCGGTTGTTAAGGTTGAGTACCAGCACCGGCAGCTCATATTGCAGCGCCGTCGACAGCTCCTGGATATTCATCTGAATACTGCCATCACCGGTAACGCAGACTACCGTTTCATTCGGCAGTGCCATCTTCACCCCTAACGCGGCAGGTAAACCGAATCCCATGGTGCCAAGGCCGCCTGAGTTAATCCAACGACGAGGTTTATCAAACGGATAGTAAAGTGCAGCAAACATCTGATGTTGGCCCACATCCGAAGTGACATACGCATCGCCTTTCGTCAGGCGCCAGATGGTTTCAATGACAGCCTGCGGTTTAATGCTCTCACTCTGGGTGTCATATTTCAGGCACTGGCGGGCACGCCAGTGCTCAATCTGTTGCCACCAGTCACGGTTATCATCCAGCGGTTGCTGTGATTTCTCCTGCTCCAGCAGCTCTAACATCTGCTCAAGCACCAGGCGAGCATCGCCAACGATTGGAATATCCGCAGTGACGGTTTTTGAAATAGAGGTGGGGTCGATATCGATATGTAACACGGTCGCATTCGGGCAATACTTTGCCAGATTATTGGTCGTACGATCGTCAAAGCGAACGCCGACCGCAAATATCACATCCGAATGATGCATAGTCATATTCGCTTCGTAAGTACCGTGCATGCCCAACATGCCCAGCGCCTGACGATGCGTTGCCGGAAATGCGCCTAACCCCATCAACGAGGAAACGACAGGCAGGTTCAGGGCTTGTGCAATCTGGCCCAGTTGCTCGTGGCAGGCCGCATTCACTGCACCACCACCAACATAAACCACCGGTTTTTTAGCCGCCACCAGCGTTTGCAGCGCCCGTTTGATCTGTCCCTTGTGCCCTGTCGTCGTCGGATTATACGAGCGCATACTTACTGATTCAGGCCAGCTATAAGGCAATTTCTTCGCAGGATTCAGGATATCTTTCGGCAAATCCACAACTACAGGACCGGGGCGACCACTTGCGGCCAGCCAAAAGGCTTTCTTCAGCACCTGAGGTATATCTTCCGTTTGCTTGACCAGAAAGCTGTGCTTCACCACCGGACGGGATATCCCCACCATATCGCACTCCTGAAAGGCATCGTAGCCAATCAGAGAGGTAGCCACCTGCCCGGAGAGGATCACCAGCGGGATGGAGTCCATGTACGCCGTTGCAATCCCCGTGATCGCATTGGTTGCACCCGGCCCTGAGGTGACCAACACAACGCCCACTTCCCCCGTGGCACGTGCCAGACCATCGGCCATATGGACCGCGGCTTGCTCATGGCGGACCAGCACATGATCAATACCACCGACCGTATGCAAAGCATCATAAATATCGAGGACTGCGCCCCCGGGATACCCGAATACCTGCTTCACACCCTGATCGATGAGCGATCGGACGACCATCTCGGCTCCAGACAACATCTCCATGGCTTGCCTCCACTCTTATAATGAATAACGGTTTAACAACACATTAACCGCTGACGATAAGGCATGGCAATTGACACCGAAGTGGTGGTGTAACCGCGGATAAGAATAAAACGGAGGAAAGAATCGAATAAACGGAGAATTAAACCAGTATAAGCAAATGAAATGACAAATAATCGCTTAAAAATGGGCACTTACAGCGATTACTCTAATTTTTCACCCTCACAGGAAAAAATCAAAAGCAGATTTCAGCATAAAATTTTAAATAAAAATAAAAAAGCAGAATAAACCAGATGTTTCATCGGATTTACTCTGCCATAGGTCACTGCTTACAGATGGAGACTAACAGCTCTTCCATCCATTGATGCCCTTTATCCCGACCAGCGGCTTCATGCCAGGAAAGATAGCAAGTCCGGCTATTCAATTTTAAAGGTAGCGGCAATATTTGCAGTTCTAAAGCCTCGGAGAATTCTTCAGCTAACCAGCGTGGCGCAATAGAAACCAAATGAGTTTGAGATACAATATTCAGCACACTGATTAATGCCATTCCCTGATAAGCAACGCAGGTTTGTTTATCCTGAGTGTCATACCAGGGCTGACTGAATGACGCAAAGCGATCGAGAGAAACTACGGCATGCTGTTCATTATAGACATCACTTTCCAGCAATGGACCGCTAATGCGCGGGTGTTTTTTACTTGCGACTAACACCATCTCATCATTGAATAACGGAATACTGGTGAATTCAGGACGGCGGAATTCTTCATAACTAATAACGAATTCTGTTTCCTGATATCGCAATTGATGTTCTGTATTTTGGTTGAGCGATGATTTAAATACGACATGAATATTAGGTGCAACTTGCTCAACGCGATTGTAAATCAAGGACGTGAGGATATTATCCAATGGGCTACAGACGCAGAGATTGAATACTCGTGAGCTGCTGGCAGGTTCAAAACCGGACCCTGGCAGTTCATTCTGCACCAATTGCAGTGCCTGACGAACAGAGCCAAATAGCTGAAAAGCCCGTGCTGTTGGCTGGATGCCTCGGCCATAGCGCACAAAGAGCTCATCATTAAACATAACCTTCAGACGTGCGACTGCGTTGCTGACTGCAGGCTGCGACATGCCCAGAGAATGCGCTGCGCGAGTAATATTCTGTTCTTGCATCACCGCGTCAAAAACGGTTAATAAATTAAGGTCAACCATGCGCAGCTGCGGCTTCCCCATCTCTAAAAGATTAGGTTTATCTATTATTTTTACTTCTGGCATATTTAACTCCACTGTCACTCTAAACTCCCTTTTCCCAGACGGAGCTCAGAAATAACCTCCGCTAATATGATTTACCATGCATATAAAATAAGAAAAAGGGAAAGCATTAAAATTAGGAAAACATAAAGGCCCTGACCTGAATTAACAAAAACCAATACGAGCGCAGTGTGGCAGAGGTCACTGCACGATGATTCATACGTTTAAATGTCGAAAACAATATAACCATAACCATGGCGAATACACAATCATGCACTAAGTGAATGTA
>NZ_JANEWL010000159.1:0-5120 GCF_028069815.1 Citrobacter sp. Awk 2 | reverse complement strand
ATTAATTATCTGTTCATCGGTATTTTGACGCTGTTGTTGGCAGCGGCCCTCTGGCCATCCATCCCCTGGTTCGGTAAAGCCGACAATCGTATCGCCGCCATTCAGTCGCGGGGAGAGCTGCGCGTCAGTACCATCGACTCGCCGCTCACTTACGCCACGCTTAATGGGAAAAAGTTTGGACTGGATTACGAACTGACCAAAGCCTTCGCCAACTACCTGGGTGTGAAGCTGAAAATCACCGTACGCCAGAACATCAGCCAGCTTTTTGACGACCTGGATAACGGGAATGCCGATCTGTTAGCCGCGGGTCTGGTGTATAACAGCGAGCGCGTTAAAAATTATCAGCCGGGTCCGACCTACTATTCCGTATCGCAACAACTGGTGTATCGGGTTGGGCAATATCGCCCTCGCAGCCTTGCCAGTGTGACCGAAAATCAGCTGACCATCGCCCCGGGACACGTGGTGATAAACGACCTCCAGCAGTTAAAAGAAAAAAAATATCCGGACCTGAGCTGGAAAGTTGATGAGAAAAAGGGCACCACTGAACTGCTTGATGATGTCATCGCCGGTAAGCTGGACTATACCATCGCGGATTCCGTCGCCATCAGCCTGTACCAGCGTGTACACCCTGAGCTGGCCGTCGCGCTGGATGTCTCCGACGAACAGCCGGTGACCTGGTTCAGCCGTCTGGACGATGACAATACGCTGTCCGCTGCCCTGCTGGATTTCTTCAATACCATGAATGAAGACGGCTCGCTTGCGCGGCTGGAAGAAAAGTACCTTGGGCATGGCGATGATTTTGACTATGTTGATACCCGCACCTTCCTGCGTGCGGTTGATAGCGTGTTACCGGATCTGAAGCCACTTTTTGAGAAATATGCGCAGGAAATAGACTGGCGACTGCTCGCGGCAATCTCTTACCAGGAATCACACTGGGACGCGCAGGCAACCTCCCCGACCGGTGTACGCGGTCTGATGATGCTGACCAAAAATACTGCCCAGAGCCTTGGGCTCACTGATCGTACCGATGCCGAACAGAGCATCAGCGGCGGCGCGCGATATTTGCAGGATATGATGAGTAAAGTGCCGGATACCGTGCCCGAAGGAGAACGTATCTGGTTTGCGCTCGCCGCTTACAATATGGGCTACGCACATATGCTGGATGCGCGGGCGCTGACGGTAAAAACCAAAGGCAACCCGAACAGTTGGTCTGATGTAAAACAACGTCTGCCGCTGCTCAGTCAAAAGCCGTATTACAACAAGCTGACCTATGGCTATGCGCGCGGTCACGAAGCCTACGCCTATGTGGAAAATATCCGTAAGTACCAGATAAGTTTGGTGGGATACCTGCAAGAGAAAGAAAAGCAGGCGATTGAAACACAGCAACTGGCGCAGGATTACCCGGCGGTATCACCCACAGAACTGTTAGGCGAGGAGAAGTTTCCGCTGGCGGCATTCCTGTCTCAGACCTCATCAAGCTATCTGTCGCACTCCCCTTCTCTGCTATTTTCGACGCAGAAAAAAGAGGAGAAGTCGTCTTTGAAGGGAGGTCATCAGGCTGATTAGCGCAGCGCCCTCAGGCAATCAGATCGGTATTCACACGTTGGAGGATTTTTTCAGGGCTTTAATTTCCTGACGACGCATACGGAAAAAATCGCTGAGCAACGTGGCGCATTCATCGCGTAACACGCCTTCAGTCACGTCAACCCGATGGTTCATGCCAGGATGATGCA
The DNA here is from genome assembly GCF_028069815.1 of Citrobacter sp. Awk 2. Taxonomy (NCBI): domain Bacteria; kingdom Pseudomonadati; phylum Pseudomonadota; class Gammaproteobacteria; order Enterobacterales; family Enterobacteriaceae; genus Citrobacter; species Citrobacter sp. Awk 2. The sequence continues at coordinate 3,387 of NZ_JANEWL010000159.1, read as the reverse complement.
GCACGTCCATTAACGAACCCGCCGCCCCCGTTTTCGCATCGCGCGCGCCAAAAACTACCCGGCCAATACGGCTGTGCACCATCGCACCAGCACACATGACGCACGGTTCCAGTGTGACATACAACGTTGCATCCAGCAGACGGTAGTTTTGTAGCACCAGACCGCCCTGACGCAACGCCATGATTTCAGCGTGGGCGGTAGGATCATGATGGCCAATCGGCCGATTCCAGCCTTCGCCAATAACGCGGTTGTTGAGTACCAATACTGCACCCACCGGGACTTCACGCTCATCCCAGGCGCGCTTAGCTAACGTTAAAGCGTGGCGCATCCAGTATTCGTGGCTAAATTCAACATCAGACAAAGGGGATAACTCCAGTAATCAAAGCGGGCGCATTATACACAGACGCTATCGTTTACTCTATTCGAGTTGTTGCAGCTCCCCGCGCGGCGTGACGCGCCAGCGATGCTGGCAAAAAGAGAGTAGTGGATTGTCCTGCTTACTGTCGCTGTAACCGCTGTATAGATGCAACGGCGCGCCAATCTGCTGTTCCAGTTGCACCACTTTTTCATGTCCCAGGCAGCGTAACGGCAATACCCAGCCACCGTATCCACGCGCCATTTGACTGGCGATCAGATTAACACGCGGCAGCCACGGCGTATCGAAGTAAACCTGCTCTACCAGCGACTGCGGGGAACCGGTGATAAGCCAAATATCAGCATCGGAGCTTAACAAGTACGTCGTCAGACGCTGCTGCACGACAGGAAATGCCGTCACATGACCGCGAAACCAGCGCACAAAATCGGCCTGATGTGCCTTCAGGCGCGTTTCACTGCGACCAAAAGTACAGCCCCACAAGAGCAGGCTCATGGGCCAGCGAGCAGCGCGCCCTTTAATTAACATTGCCAGCGCAATAATCGGCAACAGAGGCAACACCAGCAACGCATTTAGCGGTTGGCGACGCAACAGAAAACGTAAGAAACTGCCGAACATATCCTGCTGGTGTAACGTGCCATCCAAATCAAAAAAAACAACGCGACGCTGGTGACTGGTCAAACCTTATTCCTCTGGATCGTTGAACCCCAATAGCCAGGTAAACAGGAACCCGGCAATTACCGCTACCAGATAGCCTAACAGATAGAACATCACTTTTCCGGCAACAATCGTCAGTGCCAGCGGCAATCCCGAGATGCCAAAGGTGATGACCGTCGCCACTTTCCAGTAGCTGATCAGCGCCCCACCAACTGCACCACCGAGACAGGCACCGATGAACGGCTTGCCTAATGGCAATGTCACACCAAAAATCAGCGGTTCGCCAATACCCAGCAATCCGACCGGCAGCGCGCTTTTAATCACTTTTTTCAGCCGTGCGTTACGGGTTTTCATCAGTACCGCAATAGCCGCACCGATTTGCCCCACTCCAGCCATCGCCAGAATAGGAAAGAGTGCGTTATACCCGTGTGCCTGTACCAGCTCTACATGGATAGGGACCAATCCCTGATGGAGTCCGGTGAGAACCAGTGGCAGAAAGGTGCCAGCCAGCACCGCACCCACCAGGAAGCCACCGCGATCGATAGCCCAGGAAGCGCCATGGGCAATGGATTCGGCTATCCAGCCACCAAGCGGTTGCAGCGCCACAATGGCGATGGTCCCGGTAATAAGAGTGGTCAGTAGTGGATTAAGGATCAGTTCAAGAGACTCCGGCAGCACTTCGCGGAATTTACGCTCAATCCAGCACATTAGCGCTACCACCAGCAGCACCGCGATCACCCCACCGCGTCCCGGCTGCAAGGCCTCGCCAAACAAGGTAATTTGCGCCAGTTGCGGGCTGGAGAGAATGCCGGCCATCACGCCCCCCATCGCCAGCGAACCACCAAATACTTTGGCAGTATTCACCCCGACAAGGATGTTCATAATGGCAAACACGGCGCTACCGAAAATGCCTAACAGTCCCAACATATTCGGATAGTGGGTAGCCAAGTCCCCCACGATGTCCGGACGTTTGAGGATGTTAATGATACCGGTAATCAAACCGGAGGCGATAAACGCAGGAATAAGCGGGATAAAAACGTTAGCCAGTTTACGCAGCGCGTCACTCATCGGCGCTTTGTACTTCGCTTTGGCCTCTGATTTTGTCCGCGCAATATCCCCCACATTGGAACGTTCGCCGCCATCGGCAATCAGGGAACGCATGGCATCGACCACTTTCGCGGCTTTGCCCGGACCAACAATAATCTGGTGCTGCGCCCCCTGCTTCACGTAGCCGCTAACGCCCGGCAGTTGCTTGAGTCGGGAAATATCGAGCTGAGCGTCATCCTGTACTTCCACTCTGACGCGCGTCATACAGTTTTCCAGGCGCAGAATATTTTTCTCTCCGCCCACACCCAGCAGAATATCGCTGGCAAGCACCGCCGTTTTATCCATATCAGCCTCTTAGTGTTCTAACGCCGCGCGTAAAAAACCCTGATGTGCAGCCAGTTTTTCCCGGGCTGAAGTAGCATCGAGACCAGTTAGAGCCATCAAAATGGCGGGCTTAACATCAAAATCGGTCTGTTTCAGCAGAGCTTGCGCCTGGTCATACGCAATACCGGTGGCTTCCACGACCATGCGACACGCCCGGTCTACCAGCTTAACGTTGGTCGCTTTCATATCCACCATCAGGTTCTGATATACCTTGCCAAATTTCACCATTGCACCGGTAGAAATCATATTAAGCACCAGTTTTTGCGCAGTACCGGACTTCAGTCGCGTTGACCCTGTCAGGGCCTCCGCGCCAACAACCGGTGATATGGCGATGTCCGCTTCACGCGCAATGGGGGAATCCGGATTACAGGAAATCGCCACCGTGGTGCAGCCTACGGAACGAGCATATTGCAAGCCGCCAATCACATAGGGTGTACGCCCGGATGCCGCCAGACCAACCACTAAATCCTGTACCGTAAGGTTGAGCGAACGAAGATCATCTTCACCCAGTTGCGGGTTATCTTCTGCACCTTCAACGGCCTTCAGCAATGCCCCCGGACCGCCGGCAATCAGGCCAACAACCCGTCCATGTGGTACACCAAAAGTCGGTGGGCACTCAGACGCATCCAGTACACCAAGACGCCCGCTGGTGCCCGCCCCCATGTAGATAATCCGTCCACCCGCTTTTAACGCGTCAGCCGCCGCATCGACCGCAAGCGCAACTTCAGTCAGAGTTGCTTTTACAGCAGCGGCTACCAGCGTATCCTGTTGATTAAAACGATGAACCAACTCAAGCGTGGATAACGCATCAAGATCCATAGTCTGAGGATTGCGGCTTTCTGACACTAACGCACCGAGATTCATTTTTTGTTCCTTAGGAATTTTTAATTCATATTAATCCGTTATAATGGAATATAATATTCACC
>NZ_JANEWL010000158.1:0-5443 GCF_028069815.1 Citrobacter sp. Awk 2 | reverse complement strand
CATCACCATTGTTATTTATTAGTTGCATTAATGTCTTTTACACGCCATTTTCATTCACTTCTGAAATATCTAACGGTGTGTTTATGCAATTCAATAATAGTCCACAGCGCTATGGCGTGGTGTCTGCCGCATTACACTGGCTGGTCGCTATTGCCGTCTATGGCATGTTTGCTCTGGGTTTATGGATGGTAACACTCAGTTATTACGATGGTTGGTATCACCAGGCGCCTGAACTGCATAAAAGTATCGGTGTGTTGCTGATGATGGGACTGGTTGTCCGCATTGTCTGGCGGGTTGTTTCCCCTCCCCCTGCCGCGCTGAAAAGCTATTCCCGTCTAACCCGCATTGCGGCGGCATTGGGCCACCTCACGCTATATACCCTGCTTTTTTCTATTGTCATCAGCGGCTATCTGATCTCTACCGCAGACGGTAAAGCAATAAGCGTATTTGGTTGGTTCGATGTTCCCGCCACGTTTGCCAACGCAGGCGTACAAGCCGACATCGCCGGTAACGTGCACTTATGGCTCGCCTGGACCGTGGTGGTTTTATCACTTCTGCATGGGCTAATGGCCCTGAAACATCACTTTATCGATAACGACGATACCCTTAATCGCATGTTGGGAAAATCGTCATCTGACTATGGAGCTTAAAATGAAAAAAAACCTGCTGGGACTCACACTCGCCTCTTTATTATTCACGACCGGCTCTGCCATCGCGGCGGATTACAAAATTGACAAAGAGGGACAGCATGCCTTTGTTAATTTCCGCATTCAGCATCTGGGATACAGCTGGCTGTACGGCACATTTAAAGATTTCGACGGTACATTTACCTTTGACGAGAAAAATCCGGCTGCCGATAAAGTCAATGTCACCATCAACACCAACAGTGTTGATACCAATCATGCCGAGCGTGACAAACACCTGCGTAGTGCAGAATTCCTCAATGTGAGCAAGTTCCCGCAGGCCACCTTTACGTCCACCAGCGTGAAGAAAGAGGGCAACGATTTGGATATCACCGGTAACCTGACCCTGAACGGTGTCACCAAACCGGTAACATTGGACGCGAAGCTGATGGGTCAGGGTGGCGATCCATGGGGTGGCACACGCGCCGGCTTTGAAGCTCAAGGGAAAATAAAGCTGAAGGATTTCAACATTACCACCGATCTCGGTCCCGCTTCTCAGGAAGTTGAATTAATTATCTCGGTGGAAGGCGTACAGCAGAAATAACGTCCTATTGATGCCGGATGAGGCTTTTGCCACCATCCGGCATCGTGTTATTGCGCAGGATCGGGAATACCGAGCTTAGTATTTAAACGCCCCCGCGATTTATTAAAGATCTTATTGCCGTTCTCACGCCCCGCGCGACGACGACGCTGCTCTTCTTCTGGCAGTTCGCTCTCTTCACAACACAGTTCGCTACAGCAGCCTTTATACTTTTGCGCACAGGCTGGACACTGAATAAACAACAGATGGCAGCCATCGTTTTTGCAATTAGTATGGCTGTCACATGCAGTACCGCATTGGTGACAATGCGAAATCACATCGTCAGAGATCCTCTCCCCCATGCGTTCATCGAAAACAAAATTTTTGCCGATAAAACGCACAGGCAACCCCTGCTCGCGCGCTTTGCGGGCATACTCAATAATGCCGCCTTCGATGTGCCAGACTTTGCTAAATCCGTTATGTTTCATCCATGCACTGGCTTTCTCACAACGAATCCCCCCAGTACAATACATAACGATTTTTTTATCCTTATGCTCCTGCATCATTTCTACCGCTTTCGGCAGCTGATCGCGGAAGGTGTCTGCCGGGATCTCCAGTGCATTTTCGAAGTGACCCACTTCATATTCGTAGTGGTTGCGCATATCAATAAACACTGCATCCGGATCGTCCAGCATAGCATTCACTTCAGCAGCTTTCAGATAATCACCCACGTTGCTGGCGTCAAAATCAGGATCATCAATGCCATCCGCGACAATTCGCTCACGGACCTTCATGCGCAGAACCCAGAATGATTTGCCGTCATCATCTAATGCAATATTGAGACGCAACCCGGATAATGCAGGATCAAATGCGTATAACTGTTGGCGAAACGCATCAACGTGACTTTGCGGTACACTGATTTGTGCGTTAATGCCTTCCCGTGCAAGATATACGCGGCCAAACACATTCAGTGTAGTGAACAGTTGATACAGTGCATCACGCGTTTGCTGAGGATCAGCGATGGTAAAATATTTATAGAATGAAATCGTCGTACGCGGCTCAGATTCCGCCAGCATTTTAGCTTTGAGCGCGTCATTCGAAATGCGGTTGTGTAACACTGGCATGGTGTACGTATCCTGCAATCAGTAAAAATGAAAATCGGCCGGCATGATAAAGCAAACATCGCCAATTTACATCCACACATTTTACGCTACATTTCATACTTCACGATAAAAACGCAACAACAATTGATGGTTTAATCACCGTTCTCCCGTCGTAAATTTTAGATACGCGCAAAAAAATGCGACAATACAGGGAATTGGTCGTTAGAAGACAGGATAGACATGACGAATTTACCCAAGTTTTCGGCTGCACTACTGCATCCGCGTTATTGGTTAACCTGGCTGGGTATTGGCATCCTTTGGTTAATCGTGCAGTTGCCCTACCCAGTGCTCTATAAATTGGGATGTGCATTAGGCCGTCTGGCATTGCGTTTGATGAAACGTCGGGCAAAGATTGTTTCCCGCAATCTGGAACTGTGCTTCCCGCAAATGAGCGAGCAGGAACGCCAGCAGATGATGGTAAAAAACTTTGAGTCTGTCGGTATGGGCGTAATGGAAACCGGCATGGCCTGGTTTTGGTCTGACAGGCGAATATCACGCTGGACTGAAGTTATCGGAATGGAGCATATCCGGGACGTTCAGGCACAAAAGCGTGGGATCCTGTTAGTTGGTCTGCACTTTTTGACGCTCGAGTTGGGCGCACGCCAGTTTGGCTTACAAGAGCCGGGAATTGGTGTGTATCGTCCTAACGACAATCCGCTGCTCGACTGGCTACAAACCTGGGGGCGTATGCGCTCCAATAAATCAATGCTCGATCGTAAAGACCTGAAAGGGATGATTAAAGCGTTGAAAAAAGGTGAAGTGGTCTGGTACGCGCCGGATCACGACTACGGCCCTCGCGCCAGTGTATTTGTGCCTTTGTTCGCCGTTGAACAGGCTGCAACGACGTCCGGAACCTGGATGCTGTCACGAATGTCGAATGCCTGTCTGGTGCCATTTGTTCCCCGCCGTAAACCTGACGGCAAGGGGTATCAATTGATTATGCTGCCACCGGAGTGTTCACCACCGCTGGACAATGCTGAAACAACGGCGGCCTGGATGAACAAAATCGTTGAAAAATGCATCATGATGGCCCCCGAGCAATACATGTGGCTACATCGCCGCTTCAAGACACGTCCTGAAGGCTCCCCCTCTTTGTACTGAGTCTTTGTTGCAGTCCTGTGGACTGCAACACCTTCTCTCCCCTTTTAGGTTTAACTGCTATCCGCATTGCAGCAACTATCAACCAGGCGCATAATTAGCCTGCTTACTTATATTTAATCGATAGCGCAAACAGCGCATCACACTGCGGATCGCTATGTCACCCTCTGATGCCCCCATAAACTGGAAACGCAACCTTACCGTTGCCTGGCTGGGCTGTTTTTTAACCGGCGCAGCATTTAGCCTGGTCATGCCATTTTTACCCCTTTACGTCGAGAGTCTTGGCGTGACGGGTCACAGCGCCCTGAATATGTGGTCAGGGCTGGTATTCAGCATCACTTTCCTGTTTTCAGCGATTGCCTCGCCTTTCTGGGGTGGGCTGGCCGACCGTAAAGGCCGGAAAATTATGCTCTTACGCTCGGCGCTGGGCATGGCCATCGTCATGCTGCTGATGGGGCTGGCGCAAAATATCTGGCAGTTCTTGATCCTGCGCGCCCTGCTGGGTTTGCTCGGTGGATTTATTCCTAATGCCAACGCACTGATCGCAACCCAGGTGCCACGCAATAAAAGCGGCTGGGCGTTGGGGACACTTTCCACTGGCGGCGTCAGCGGTGCTTTACTTGGGCCATTGGCGGGCGGGTTACTCGCCGATCAGTATGGTCTGCGCCCCGTATTTTTCATCACAGCCCTGGTGCTGTTGATCTGTTTTATTCTGACACTCTTTTTTATCCGTGAACGCTTCCAGCCAGTGAGTAAGAAAGAGATGCTGCACGTACGCGAAGTCGTGACGTCGTTAAAGAATCCAAAGCTGGTGCTGAGCTTGTTTGTCACTACCCTGATAATTCAGGTTGCAACCGGCTCCATTGCGCCAATCCTGACGCTGTATGTACGGGAGCTTGCGGGTAATGTCAGTAATATCGCGTTTATCAGCGGGATGATTGCCTCTGTACCCGGTGTTGCGGCCTTAATCAGTGCTCCAAGGCTCGGCAAATTGGGCGACAGGATTGGTCCGGAGAAGATCCTGATCGTGGCATTGGTTATCTCCGTACTGTTGTTGATCCCAATGTCATTCGTCCAGACACCCTGGCAGCTAGGCGTGCTGCGCTTTTTACTGGGTGCCGCTGATGGTGCATTGCTGCCTGCCGTACAGACCTTGCTGGTGTATAACTCAACCAACCAAATCGCCGGGCGCATCTTTAGTTACAACCAGTCGTTTCGTGATATCGGCAACGTGACTGGGCCGTTAATGGGAGCTGCTATATCGGCAAATTATGGCTTCCGTGCCGTCTTCTGCGTCACCGCGGGTGTTGTGTTATTCAACGCTTTCTACTCATGGAACAGTCTGCGCCGCCGCCGGGGATCTCAAGTCCTGGGATGATTTTGCGTATTCATTCTCAACGGTCCCCCAACATATCAATTGGCTTAATGTGGGGGGATACGTAGAGTGAACTCAATAACAGTTCTGATCGTACTGGCTGCACACTTTTTTAAACGTCATGACACTCAATAACGCTTAATATTATTCTAGCTGTTATAGTAAACCACTTTATTTCTACCTGAGTTTTTCGCTTCATACAACGCAGCATCAGCATATGATACGACTTTATCAGCAGAATAATCATCAGATTTACTACAATATACACCGATGCTGATTGTCATTTTCTCTTTCAAACCATATATATTGGGCACCGCTGTTTCAGTCTCAACATTTTTTCTTATTCTTTCCGCAACAAACATTACTTCAGCTTTATCTTTACACTTAATCAGTATCCCAAACTCTTCCCCGCCAATTCTCGCAAAAATATCGGAGTCCCTGATCGATTTATTAACAATATCAACAATGCTCTTTATAACGCGATCGCCTTCCTGATGGCCATAAGTATCATTGATGCGTTTGAATTTATCTATATCCAGTATCATTATACAAACAGCACCTTTTACTAAAGATGACTTCAGTGCCTTATAGAATAATTTACGGT
>NZ_JANEWL010000157.1:0-5638 GCF_028069815.1 Citrobacter sp. Awk 2 | reverse complement strand
GTCTTTCTTTAATAAATATACATAAATTGTCATGAATTTGAGGTAGGCAAAAACCGAAGTGGGTGAATAGTTTTCCCTGCAACTATTGCTTCTTATTTAATATAACGCCGAATAAATACGGTGATTTTGCTTAATCACTTCAGCGAAGTGAAACGTGAAAGCGCCGGGTATTAGAAAGTCGTATGATGTTTTTTAAAAATCGTCATACTTTTCTGCGCTGTATCATTTTTTTCGGCATTACTGTCCGCCATAATCCCTTCCCCAGGAGACCGTCTAACGTAAATTGTTCGTTAAACGAGATAAAAATAACGTAAATCTGGATAAGAGAATGATTAAAGGCAAGCTGGCACTGCTGACGTGCGCACTGACTCTCGCATTAACCTCGCCACTCCTCGCTGCGCAAAATGCAGACGAAGGCCAGACGCTAAAACTGGCCATTGGGCCCGAGCCGACGGAGGGATTTGACCCGATGTTGGGCTGGAGTCATGGCAGCTATCTGCTGTTGCATGCACCTGTGTTAAAGCAAAATGCGGATATGAGCTGGGGGAACCTGCTGACGGAAAAAGTGGTGACCAGTGCCGACGGCAAAACCTGGACGCTGACGCTTAAGCCCGATCTCAAATTCTCTGATGGTTCACCGCTAACGGCTGAAGATGTGGTCTTCACCTATAACAAAGCCGCAAAAAGTGGTGGAAAAATTGACATGGGAAATTTCACCCATGCCCGCGTGATAGACAACCGCACGGCAGAAATTACGCTTAGTCATCCGCAGAGCACTTTTGTGAATGTGCTCGGTTCGTTAGGTATTGTTCCGGCAAAACAGTATGACGAAAAAACATTTGCCAAAAATCCGATTGGCGCAGGTCCTTACCGCCTGGTGAGCTTTCAGCCGGGGCAGCAACTGATCGTGGAAGCAAACCCGTGGTATGCCGGTAAGAAGAATGATTTCAACCGGTTAGTATTTGTATTCCTCGATGAGGATAACGCATATGCCGCAGCGCGAAGTGGTCAGCTGGGACTGGTACGTATTGCGCCGTCGATGGCGGTAGCACCTGAACAGCAGAATTTAAAACTGTGGGTTCGCGACAGTGTAGAGAACCGCGGTATTGTTTTCCCAATGGTTCCGGCAGGGAAGAAAGATGCTAATGGTTATCCGGTAGGGAACGATATTACAGCCGATATTGCTATCAGGCGTGCGATCAATTACGCCATTGACCGTAAGCAGCTTGCCGGGCAGGTTATGGAAGGCCATGCAATCCCCGCGTATAGCGCGGTTCAGGGGTTGCCATGGCAGGGGACTTCGGTGGCATTCAAAGATGGTGACGCTGAAAAAGCCCGGACGATTCTGGATCAGGCCGGCTGGAAAGTGGGCAAAGACGGTGTACGGGTGAAAGACGGTAAAGAGGCGCGTCTGACGTTGTGGTATGCCAGCGGCGACAGCACCCGTCGTGATTTAGCCGAGGCCGTGCGTGCCATGCTGCAGCCGGTAGGCATTGCAGTGTCGCTGCAGTCGGGTAGCTGGGAAACCGTTGAACGCCATATGCATGCTAATCCTACGCTGTTCGGCTGGGGGAGTCTGGATCCGATGGAGCTTTTCCATCACTACAGCGGGCAGGCGGCGGGTGTGGAGTATTACAACCCTGGCTACTACAGCAATCCGGTGGTCGAGCAACATCTCAAGCAGGCCATTGATGCACCAGACTGGCAAAAAGCGTTGCCTTTCTGGCAACAGGTTGAGTGGGATGGCAAACAAGGCGCAGGCGTACAAGGGGATGCCGCATGGGCATGGCTGCTGAATATTCAGCACACCTATCTGGCAAATCCGTGCATTGATCTGGGCAAAGGTGCACCGGAAATTCACGGTAGCTGGTCGTTGCTCAACAATCTTGATGAATGGACCTGGACCTGCCGTTGATGAAGTCTGTTTTAGGCCATGTATTACGGCTGATAGTGTTGTTAGTGCTGGTCGCGGCTGGCACTTTCATCTTGCTCAGCTTTTCGCCGGTCGATCCCATCCGTGCCTATATTGGCAACGATTTGCTGCATGTTCCGCCGGAGCAATATGCACGTATTGCTGCGCGTTGGGGCCTGGATCAACCTCTGTGGGAGCGTTTTTTCCACTGGTTCTTACGCGTGCTGCAGGGCGATCTTGGTTACTCGATGCTGTTTAATGCCCCTGTTGCCAGCGTGATTAAGGAGCGGTTTGCGACCTCGTTTGCGCTGCTTAGCGGTGCGTGGTTGGTTTCCGGTTTATTGGGAACGACAATGGGGTTTGTTGCTGGCCGCTACCTGAACCGTTGGCCGGATAAAGCCATCTGCCGACTTAGCTATCTGCTTTCTTCCTTACCGACCTTTTGGATTGGCATGCTGTTGCTAGCGGTATTTGCGGTGCGCTGGCCGCTGTTCCCGGTCTGTTGTGCGTGGGAACCGGGAAATAACAGTGATATGGCAACGCTGACTGAACGTCTGCGCCATCTGGTTCTCCCTGTTTGTGCACTTAGTCTGCTGGGGCTGGGGCAAATTACGTTGCACACGCGGGAAAGTATCGCCAGCGTGATGAAAAGCGAATTTGTCCGCTTTGCGCGTTCGCAGGGTGACAAGGGATGGTCGCTGTTGCGACACCAGGTTCTGCGACACGCCATCACGCCAGCGCTATGTCTACAGTTTGCCTCGTTGGGCGAACTGTTGGGCGGTGCGTTGCTGGCTGAAAAGGTTTTTGCCTATCCGGGGCTGGGGCAGGCTACCATCGATGCCGGATTACGCGGTGACCTGCCGTTACTGATGGGGATTGTCTTGTTCAGTACCGTGCTGGTGTTTATGGGTAACTCTCTCTCTGCCTGGTTTGTCCATGTTCTGAATCGTGCGCTGGAGCGACCCGATGCTCTATAATCCGACGCCGACGCTTGTTCGTCTTCTGCTGTCCGTGAGCGGCCTGTTATTTATTGCAGTATATGGCGCGGCCACGCTGGATAATCCCTTGAGCGTGAATCTTCTTGCCCGTCATCTTCCGCCTGATGCGCTGTACTGGTTTGGTACCGACAATCTGGGGCGCGATTTGTGGGTTCGTTGCTTTCAGGGGGCGCTTACCAGTCTGCAAATCGGTATTGGCGCGGCCCTGTGCAGCGGATTCATTGCGTTACTGATGGCGGCGATTTCTCGTTTGCATCCACGCCTGGATGTCGTCATGCGTCTGATCACTGATGCGATGCTGTCCATGCCGCACCTGCTGCTGCTGATTTTGATCTGTTTTACGTTAGGCGGCGGGAAAAGCGGGGTGATTATGGCAGTTGCGCTCACACACTGGCCGCGGCTGGCATTGATTTTACGTGCTGAAGCGGAACGCGTGGCCCACAGCGATTACCTGACACTCACCTGGCGACTGGGACATGGCCACTTTTACTGCTGGCGGCATCACTATTTACCCGCGCTATTGCCCCAGTGGCTAACAGGAACGTTGCTGATGTTCCCTCATGCGGTATTGCACAGTGCCGCGTTAAGTTTCCTTGGCTTCGGGCTGGCACCCCACGAACCTTCGCTGGGACTGTTGCTGGCAGATGCGCTGCGGTTTATCAGTCATGGCGACTGGTGGCTGGTGCTGTTTCCAGGGCTGATGCTATTTCTCCTTGTGATGCTATTTGATCAACTTGCCCGGGCGGTACAGCGTTTATGGTTGAGAGGTGATACATGTTGAGTTTGCAGCAGATTTCGCTGGAAGTGGCGCGTTATCGCTGGTACGGCGCAAAAAAATGGTCCTCGTTGCTGCAGGATGTCTCCTTTGATGTTGCGCCGGGCCAGATGGTTGCGTTAGTGGGGGGCAGCGGTGAGGGTAAGAGCCTGCTGCTGCAATGCCTACTTGATCTATTGCCGGAAAATTTGCGCTTGCATGGCAATATCACCCTTGATGGAAAAATGCTGGATAACAATGACATCAGGGCATGCCGTGGCAATACGTTTAGTTATGTTCCGCAAGGTGTGCAGGCGCTGAATCCGCTGTTGTCGATTGAAAAGCATTTACGAAGAGCCAGCCAGCTTTCCGGTCAGGCGTGGAATACAGGGCAAATTGAACGCTTGCTCGAACGTCATCATCTGGATACCACCGTGTTAGAGTCTTTCCCGCGTCAGCTTTCGGGAGGGATGGCCAAACGCATTCTGGCGTGTCATGCCGCGCTCAGCCAGGCGCGTTATATTCTTGCTGACGAGATTACCGCCTGGCTTGATGCGCCTCTGGCAAATCAACTGCTGGAACAGCTACGCGGCCTGTGTGAGCAAGGAGCCGGCGTTTTATGGGTGACACATGATCTCACTCTGGCTGCACGTCACGCAGATCGCATTGTCGCGCTGCATCACGGAACAGTGTCGGATAATGTCAGCCGGGAACAGCTTTTGCGTGGTGAAATTAGTGAACATCTGCAACGGCAATGGCGAGCGCTGCCCGAAAGAAATCAACTTTTTGGAGAGCGGTATGCTGTGCTGTCGTGATGTGTTCATTCGTCAGGGAGGCAAAATACTGTGGCAAAATCTCTCATTCTCGCTTTCGCCAGGGGAACGTATTGGGATTTGCGCACCCAGTGGAACCGGAAAAACAACACTGGGACGTGTGCTTGCGGGGTGGCAAAAGCCGACATCCGGTGACGTTCTGGTTGATAACCAACCGTTGCCGCGCCATCAATATTGCCCGGTGCAGCTCGTGCCGCAGCATCCGGAATTAACCTTTAACCCCAGACGGAGTACCGGTGATGCGGTTCATGATGCCTGGCGGCCAGATGCAGAAATGCTTGCCCGACTGCATATTAAGCCGGAGTGGCTAACGCGTCGTCCCGGACAACTTTCGGGTGGTGAGTTGGCTCGAATTGCCATACTGCGGGCGCTCGACCCGCGTACGCGTTTTCTGATTGCCGATGAAATAACTGCGCAACTCGATCCCTCTATCCAACGGGATATCTGGGTGCTGCTGCTTGAAGAGTGTCAGCGCCGTCCGTTAGGTATGCTGATTATCAGCCATCAACAGGCATTGCTTGATCAGATTTGCACGCGAACGCTACGCTGTCCGGATAACTCCTCAGATTAAACCACTCACTGGTCAATAACATGAAGATAAAATCGATGGCTATGGTCGCGGCCCTGTTGTGGGCCGTGGTGCCGATGGCAAATGCCTCTGTTCAGGTAGGTTTTTCACCGGAAGGTTCGGCGCGGGGTTTAGTTCTCGACACTATTCATCATGCGCGGCACACCATCGACATGATGGCGTATTCCTTTCAGTCTGCGGATATTGTTCAGGCGCTGGTAGATGCAGAAAAAAGAGGTGTTGTTGTCCGGGCAGTGATCGATAAAAAACGTAATCAGGGGAAAGTCAGTCAGAAAGCGATCGCGTTTGCGACGGCCAACGGTATCGCTATCGAGTTGGATGATCACTATCACCTACAACACGACAAGACCATGATTATTGATGGCGACACGCTGGAGACCGGTTCGTTTAATTTTGCCAAATCCGCCGAATTTGCGAATTCTGAAAACGTGTTGGTGATCCGTGGAGAGCCTGGTGTTGTGGCGCAGTACCAGGCCCATTTTGACAGCCGTTGGAAAATTGCCCGCCAGCATGGTTGAGTGACGCAAAACAATATTGATTAAACTATAATGT
>NZ_JANEWL010000156.1:0-5829 GCF_028069815.1 Citrobacter sp. Awk 2 | reverse complement strand
GTGAAATAGAATGAATATTAACGATATACATTCAATGTTAACTTTGTGATGAAAGCCACTGTTTTTTAGAGGCTAATGAGCATATCTATTTTTTGTCCTGTTATTCTTGTGTTAAGTAAATCCTCAGGTTGGTATTTGTTGTGCTCCCCGAACCGCAGGGGAGCACGGTATTAATATTACGGCTCAATCGGGGTCAGATAATCCAGCCGTAACGGCTCAGCCAGAAGGTCATTCATTTGCAGAATGAATGATTGAAAATGTGGCAGGGCGATATGGTCGTCCAAACCGGCCTGACCGCGCCAGGACTCACGCACGTAAAAAACATCCGGTGTGTCGCGCAACTGGAACAGGTCATACTCAATATTTCCCGGCTCCCGACGAGTGGGGAGTAACAGCGCTTTTAACGCCTGTTTTAGTGCGTTGGTTTTCCCTGGTTTGGCTTTCAGTACCGCAATAATGGAAATAATTTCAGCATCTGACATTCTAAAACCCCTCCAACACAATCTTGCCAACTGAACGACCCGTTTCAATTTGTGCATGCGCTTTTTGCACATTTTCCGCCGTGATAGCGCCAAAATGTTTGCCCAGTGTCGTGCGGATCACGTTGCTGTCGATAAGCTTTGCTACACGCGTTAATAACTGGTGCTGTGCAATGATGTCGTGGGTGGTGAACATCGAACGGGTGAACATAAATTCCCAGTGCAGCGAAATACTTTTGGCTTTTAGCGGACGTGCATCCAGCGTTTGCGGATCATCGATCAACGCCAGTTTTCCCTGCGGAGCCAGTGCATCAATGATTTGCTGGTAGTGCTGCTCGGTATTATTCAGGCTGGCAACGTGTGTTACCTCCTTGATTCCTATCCGCGCCAGCTCATCCGTTAACGGTTTACTGTGATCAATCACATGGTGCGCACCCGCTTCACGGACCCATTTCTGGCTTTCCGCGCGTGATGCTGTGCCGATCACGGTCATTTTCGTCAGCTTACTGGCCAGTTGAGTCAAAATGGAGCCGACGCCGCCAGCAGCGCCAACAATCAATAAAACATCATTCTCATTACCACCTTCCTCTACGCCGAGGCGATCGAACAGCATTTCCCATGCGGTAATCGCGGTCAGCGGCAGGGCTGCGGCAGATGCGTTATCCAGTGATTGCGGCTTCAGCGCGGTAATGCGCTCATCAACCAGTTGAAATTCGCTGTTACTCCCGGCGCGACCCAGTGCACCGGCATACCAGACTTCATCACCTGGTGAGAATAATGTCACCGCTTCACCGACGGATTTCACGACACCCACAGCGTCCCAGCCCAGCACGCGCGGCACGTCCGCATTGAAACCTTCGCGAACTTTGGTATCGACTGGATTGACGGAAATCGCTTTCACTTCAACCAGCAGGTCATGCCCAGTGGCGACCGGAACAGGCAGATCTATCTCGTGTAAAAACTCAATGTTGTTGCCGTGGGTTGCGGCGCGAGTAATGGCGATGGCTTTCATGGTCTCTCCGGTTACAGGAATCAGTTGAATAATTCGATGGTAAACCGGCAACAGAACGGGAAAAATAGCCCCACGGCGACAGGACTTATACTCGGGGAGTGAAAATGTTCCGGCTTGAAGATCTCACGTTGTTTGTCCGCGCCGCGGCGCTGAATAGCTTTAGCGATGCCGCACGCGAAGCTGGCGTCCAGCCCGCTCAGGTCAGTTCTGCCATCAAGCGTCTGGAATCCACGCTCACCATCCGCTTGTTTGCCCGTTCCACACGCAGTCTGCGGCTGACGCCGGAAGGCGAGGTTTGGTTGCCCTATGCCCGCCAGATGTTGGATGTGATGCATGCCGGGTTACAAAAAATCCAGACGCCGGAAGATGAAATTTCAGGCACGCTGCAAATAGCCGTTCCTTCCGATCTCGGGCGGAATTTGTTGCTGCCGGTTTTTCAGTCATTTCGACGCCGTTATCCTGCGCTGCGTCTGCGGATCTTTTTCTCCGATCAGGTCACGGATGTCTTTAAAGACCCCGTCGATGTCGCGTTTCGCTACGGCAATACAGAAGATGCGTCTTACATCGCGCTGCCCGTTGCACCGGGTAACCGACGTGTGCTGGTGGCTTCTCCGGAGTGGGTTTTGCAAAACGGTGAGCCGCAATGTCCGGATGATTTAGCACAACTGAATGCCATGACCTTTGTATTGCGTGGGCGGCTGCACGATCGCTGGACGTTTACGCGCAACGGTGAGGTGAGCAGTGTGCAAGTCAACGGCACCATTATGAGCGACGATGCTGAAGTGATCCGCCGACTGGCGATTGCCGGCGAGGGGATAGCGTACAAGTCGTGGCTGGATGTGAGTGAAGATGTGCGTGACGGTCGATTACAACTGCTGATGCCGGATTATCAGGGAGAAAAAGTCCCACTGAATATGATATGCCCGCATCGGAAGCAGCTTTCAACGGCGGTGCGCCTGTTGCACGAGGCGGTAAAGGCGCGGTGTGAAATGCTGGCGCAACGCTAATACGCGCTTTGCGCCAGCCTATTATCGCATCGTGACTCAGTCTTTCTTCGCGGCGTTAGCAAAGAAAATATCAGACTGAATGTCTTTGGTGCGGAGGGTGAACAGCTGATTGGTCAGGTCTTCCGTCAGCTTCTCAGCATCGGCCATGATGCGCAAGTTGAAGTCATTCAGCATCTTATCCGCAGCAGGCTTATCAGTTTTCGCCATCTTCAAATATTCTGCTTCGACCTCTTTTTGCTCCTTCGCAACTTTATCTTCCCACGCTTTGTAGGCTTTTTTAACGATTGGCGCGAGCTTCGGATAATCGGTCATCGTCAGCGTCTGCAATTTACGATATTTCCAGTAAATAGACTGATCGTCCGCCTTATCTGTACCCATCGTATAGTTGGCCGGATAGGCTTTCAGACCGCTGTAGTACGGAACGAAAGCGGTGAGATCGGCCATACCCAAACCGATATAAGTCGTTTCACCAATCTCTTTTGGCAACCACGGACGTACCTGCATGACGTGTGCCTCGTAGGTACGGAACACGCTGACAGGGCGCCACGGCTCTTTCCCGTTCAGGCCGTTGGTGTAGGGGTCATGGCTGGTGCCTTCATAGTGATTACGCAGTACCGCTTTCACATCATCCAGCGTCATTTTCTTCTCTGGCGTCATGAAGACCGGGAATTCACGACCGTTAGCCATATCCTGTTTTACAGAAGGATTGAACTCTTTCTGGATGGTCCAGACACGGGGATCGTTATAGTTACGGTCGCGTTCATCATCACGGGTATAGACTTTGGAGAAGTTGAATTTGCCATCTTTTGCCTGATCGTAAAGACCTTTTTCAGTGGCGAACTCAACCAGGTTTTTCGATGCCATCATGTCCGGGTTTTTAGGATCATAATCCTGTAAACGTCCCTGATTACCGGTAGCAAAGTACTGATTGTTGGGCAGACGCTGCGCCATCCACTGGTGGCCGCTACCGGTCTCCAGATACCAGATTTCGTTATCATCCACGACGGCGACCCCAAAGCCTTCACCTGCACCGGCGGTTTCAACGATATGGCCGAGCAGTGCTACGGCTTCCCGTGCGGTTTTACTCTGTGACAGCAGAATATCCGGGATATCGTCTTCGGTGATCCCTTTATCCTCAACGTACGGATCGACTGCCAGTGCTTTTGGCGAGGCAAAAATAGATTCTGTACCGCTTACACCAACACCCAGTTCGTTAAACCCGGTTGCGCCGTGCAGTTGGGTTTTCCAGTTAGGAACGGTGGTATAACGCAGGGAGTTTTTCGGCAGGGGCCAGGTAAAATCATTTGCGCCATTATGCGCTTTGGTGCTGTAAACACCGGTCTGATTCTTTTTGGCCGGATGAATGACAAAATGTTGAGCTTTCAGGGCATCACTGTCGGCACTACGGGCAACCAACATCGATCCGTCCGCTGATGCTTCATTGCCAACCAGCAGGGTTGTACAGGCAAAACCCGATGAAACGACGGCCAGGTTAATTGAAAGTGCAATCAGGCACTTTTTAAACGTAAACATTAAATATCCCTCAATAAGTACGCCATAAATACATCGGAAACACATTGTTTCCTGAAATGCGATAACGTCTGAATAGTCAGACATTGCTCGCCGGAGAGATAAACGTCCCTGCCCACGTTTTCTCCAAATATCCATTGGTCTGTTGAAGTCTTCGGGACGAAATAACGCGTCCATTTCGCTTAATTATTACGCAATGAATATCAAGGTATTCAGGAGGTTTCCTGATTCGGGGGAAAGAATAGCAATGGGTTATTGGTGGATTCAGTGACACATGTCTCGTAAGTCAATGATGACAAATATGCATCACCACGGAGAAACTGTATTTTTTGTATCTGAATCTGATGTTACTTTTTGCGGCAGTACAGTGAGGGAACACTTGAACTCGCAAAAATCCATGCGCCTTTATATTCCTCCATCACCAGGCTCAGACTCCGTCCGGTCTGGCGATAAAACCCTGGCAGAGTATTGTTGATATCGGCCTCATCTGCTGTGTCAGCGAAGGTTTTTACGACCTGCATCGCCTGCAGTAATCGCGCATCGTGCTGCCGGGTATAGCTAAAATAAATGTTTCTGCTGATATCCGTGGTGTTATGCCCATATAACTTTCCGGTGATGGTCGCCAGCCCTTCATCATTGCGCATGCGAAACGATACTGTGCCGGTAAAACGCTTGTTGCCAATATTCCATTCAACGTTTCCCACACAATTCAGTGGCTGGTCAGCATACCGCGAATGCCATAACCAGGCACCTGAACCGAACATCACGACCAGCACGGCTACGAGCAGGGTCCGATTACGTGTTTTTTTCATTTCTTGTCTCGTGCATCCAGTAGTAATGGGTGGTACAAAATGCGCGAGCATCTACCCGCGCATCTTTATCGCATACAAATGCCACTACTCTTTCTGTTTTACGGTAACCGGTAAGAAACACATGTTTGTTTTTTTCACAGAGCTCGGGATGTAACTGCATCAGGCTGAAATAGCCCTCGTGATCTTGCTCATTTGGTGAATAATAAATTTTGCAGTTCTGACGCGATGGAATCTGCATAGAGATGGACACAAAATTGTTAAACGGCATGGTCGGGCGCGTCTGATACCACACCAGCCAGATAATCAGGATGACGATAACCGCGCTGGCGGTAAATAAAAGATTCCACCAGGCGACCTGCGTTGTTTGTGCCGGGGGGAGTATTACCTCAGGGTCGTTATGTCCTGGAATACTGGCTGACAAAGAAACATCACCAGGAGAAAGCGTAATTGTCTCTACCTGCGTATTTTCATTCAATGTAAGTCCGCGGCGGGAAATAGTTTTCACCGTATCACGGGGCAACCCGACATCCGCCAATGCATTACGTAGTGTCAGAATAGCCTGGTAGAGGGTATTGGTCGTCGTGACATTATTTCTCTCTCCCCAGCCTACTTTTATCAGCGTGTTCTGAGAAACAATGTCACTTGCGTGAGTAATTAAATAGAGAAAACACAGCGAGGCAGGAAGTTGCAGTTGAATTGCATGCCCGGTCTGCCGGTTGACCAGACTTTTGTTATCAGGATTGAATTCGACCAACTGATTGATAGGGTACAATTGCCCGGCCCTCTGTCACGTAACGTACCACGGGGTGCTGTAGTGCACCTTTTAATACTACATGCAAATTGATAGCGCGCCTCTATCTTTGTACATGATCGAGGATAAGAATTTTTTGTAAACCAGAAAAATCCTTTAAATACAACCGGTTGTCGATATTATTTCTTAGGTGAGAATTAGCTAAGGTGAAATAATAAGAATTCATTACAGTTTTATC
>NZ_JANEWL010000155.1:0-6035 GCF_028069815.1 Citrobacter sp. Awk 2 | reverse complement strand
CATTATAAACAATTAAGGATAGGAAACTTTCCTTACCCAAAAGAGACAACTCTTTCTTTTTTTCGCCTAGATTCCATTCAGATATGTATGGATAATATTTTGGCGATAAATCTAAATCGCCTTCAGTTGCAGTATATTGTCCGTTTCTGGAAGCATCATTATCAAAAGCAAGTGATACCCCTACGGCAGTACCGGGTACAAGATCTTTGCCAAGGTGAGTAGCATCTATATACTCGATACCTAAATTGACCGCACTCAACGTCCATTTGCATGAACCGCCACCAGTCATAGCAACTTTTGCTTCCCAAACATCTCCACTTCTTTGCATCATAGGGATCCCGATAACGTTATAGCTGGGTTCTGTGATAACTGAGCCATCAAATCCACTCACTCTTTTTTTCTGACACTCATGTGATATGTATCTGACTTCAAGCGGAAACGGTTTCGTATACTGAGAAGGGTTTTTTACTTCAATATTGACCCATTTTGTATCTGCGGGTGGAGATAACGTCTTGTTAACGGCCCGACTCATACTGCAACCCGCCACAGTAAACAACACCAGGGAAAGCAGAATAATTTTTGATTGATTATACATTTTCCATTACCTCTTCTCCATATTGAGCAAACCGCAAAAGCGTATCATTGCCATACGGCATAGATAATGTTGGAGTCAGAGATACTCCCAACAAGCCTTCTATATTAAGGAAAATTTCATTTCTGGATAATTCATCGCTCGGTATATCATTTTTATTTTCTGTCATCTGCTCCCTGAATAAATCAACGTTATACATATGCTCAGTAAATGTGCGTTTTTCCACTATGCCGGCATTATCAATCAACTCTAACACCTTGTTATACATATAAGGCATATAGGACGTCATAAAATGTTCAAAGATATTTACATTAACACCTCTGTCCGGGTTGCTGCCTTTGGGGAAAAAATCTTTTAAATCAGATTGCGTCAACGACGCTTTAAATTCTTTCTGTTTCTGCCCAGCTTGTTGCATCTCTTGTTCCGCCAGAGCGGGTACCAGATAAAGTTTAGCCTTTAGTGGAAGTGGATTTCTGATGGTAATACACCCCGCCGGAGTTGGGAGATCCCTCTTACACTCATTCCATTCCCGGCTCTGGCTAGCTGTAAGGAAGGCAACCGTATTACCGTGGTGCCAGAAACAGTCTCCCCAGGATTTCAACTGATAAGCAAGAAGCTCACCCAGAGACCAAAAGAAGCCCAGCGTCCCACCAAACCACCCCCAGAGTTTATATAACTCATTATCCAGATTAGCTTCTGCCGGAACGGCAGGAATTGGATCATTATCATTGATATGGCGAAAATGAGTAATCTCCGATAACTGCATCACGGCATCGCGGGTAAAGGTTCGGGGCATTCCATAAGTATAAAGGAGTGGGATATAACCCTTCAACTTTGCTGCATGTATTAATGCCAATGCCCCACCTAAACTATGCCCACAAATAAATAGTTCTTTGTTTTCAACTAACGCTCTTAGTATCTTTATTTCATTCTTAAATTTCTTCTCAACCCGGCTATATCCGCTCCAAAACCCAGTATGTACTTTTCCCGCAGGCAGTAAGCTAGTACATTGCGTTTTATCTATATCGCATAATTGTGAATTCACCGGTCTGAACGCAAGATCCGTCCCCACATCAAACAAACTGGCCGTTCCGCGCCAGGCAACGATCACTTTATTCGCGTTATAGACATAATAAAGCTGCGTATCACCATCTGCCTTTGTTGCAGCAGTATTGCCCTCTGCCTGTGCTGTCGCCTGTGAATTATTCTTGGCTACCTTAGGCGAAGTTTCCCGTGAGGTATCCATAAAAACCGGGGGATAATACCGTTCACTAAAGGGAACATCCTGTACTAACGTATTCCATGCAGAGCCGTCTTTATAAAGCTGAGGTAAGCGGGATAGATCCTGGCACTGGTTAATAAAAAAGCGAGTAATTGACAGCGTATCCAGAGTACTGTCATCTGCATAGGCAAGTGTTGCTGCTGCCCCAAGGTTAATTCCATTCGCAATGGAATATTCCTTTTGATGATGCAGAACAAGCTCCCAGGCTCTGAAGGGGCATATTTCAATCACATGGCGTTTTTCAAGCTCATTTGTTCTGACCTTAACACCCTGAAATGAACTGCTGTTCGGAAAATGGAATAAAGGTAGCTCTTCCCCTTCTCTTAGTTGCAAATCAGGTTTCTGATGGCATAGTTCGCCCAATACCGCATAGTGCCAGATATAACCCTTCTCTTCTGCACCGGGGCGAACAACAGAATCATTTTCCGCATCCCTGCTCACACGCAAGGCACGTTTTTCCATTTCCGTAGCCAGCTGATTGCCATCTAACGTCAACCTCAGTTCCAGCCCATGCGGCATATCGACTCTGATTAGCCCGTCAGCATCGCTCTGACCAGAATAAGTGAATCCCTCCACCGGCCCGGAAACAGGATGAGCGCTTTCCATAGTCCATGGCATATTCGCCACTGGCTCATTCTGTTCATCTACAAGTTGGAATTCTACCCAATACGGTTTCTGCTTTCCCGCTGTAACTTTTGCTTCTGTATGCGTCACAGATGTCACTAATGAACTGCCTGCCATAAACATCCCTCCTTGTCCAAGTTTAATAACAAACTTATTGGCTCTCTTTTCTTGTTAGATAAAATGTTCCAATCTTTATTATCTCTGAGATGAACACAGCAGCAAGAAATATCACTCCAGCCTTGATTGACATAGATTTAAACACCCATGGCAATATTGATATAGAAGGAATCATGAAGAACAACCTGAATGGCGTTTGAACATAGACTGTCCAATTTGCATACTTCCACTTTTTTAAGAACATTACAGCAGAAAAGATAATTGATATGTTAAGCAGTAACGAGAAAGAAAAAAGGATTAGCGAATACACTCCTTGCTGCGGATAGATATCGCTAAAAGATAATATATCATCAACTAAAGGAATTCGGCCCTGAGAGATATTCAACCAACCAAATCTGACAATGTAAAAGAGGTCAAACATAGCCCAAAAATACAATACACGATTCCGCTTTAAGAAAACTTTCATTTACTTCCCTCATAGACATCATCAGCGGTAGTTGGTTGCCAGTGCCACGACTGGCCTGTAATAGCCCAGGCATCGTCACCTTCCAGGAAAGTTTGCGTTACTTTTCTCTGCTCTCCATAGCGATGAACTGCTGATTTTTGACATTTCTCGTCGGCGGCATCAGATGGCAAAGGCTGCCATTCCTGAATTTTATCTCTCTTCGTATTCATATAGTCCTTTCCTTCAGAACCAAAAACACGTCCTTCATCTCCCATAGAGGTTAAGCGATTGATTGCCATAATTGCAGTATTTTTCAACCCATGATAATCATGATCAATCGTAACCCAATGCCCAGGCCCTTCATCCTTTTGCTCACGTGGAAATTCAATGTTTACGTTGCCAGGCATCGATGTGTAAAGCGGTGTGGTCCTCCCTGACGAGTCAGATATTCCTTCAAATATCTCACCATCAGGAGACGTTACTTTATAACTGGTGAATGGTTTGATATCCCCTGATTCAGGATCGGTAACAGTAAACGTTCCGCCATACCCTTTCGGGAAAGTCACTGGTGGTGTATCTAAACTGACAGGACCGGTCTGATTAACATTGGCCGCTTTCAGCAAAATATTCCCCGGACATCCCAGTTCAATATTCCCACCGCTAAGCTTTATATAAGCGCCACCGCAACTTAAAATCAGTTCCTTGCTGGCATTCACCTTCACGCTTCCCTGACCACTGGCGACAGTGATGTCCTGTAATGCTGAGACATTCATGGCATCAGCTTGTGCCTGAATATCAACCGTCCCTGCCCCCGCATACATTTTCATTCCTGCAGCCTGTGCAAACAAACTTACAGCCTCGCTTGCCGCTACAGTGAACGATTGCCCGGCGCTGATATCGGTATTTTTACCTGACATGAGGCCAATACTTGCCCCGCCTGAAGCAAGCCGGACAGCCTCAGGACTGAGAATGCCTATACCAGCAGGTGCACTGGCCAGCATTCCTGGCATTTTTAGATATTTCAGTGAACGATTAAGTGTCTTCTGGCTGTCGATATCGGATACAGTTGCCTTCGCTCCTTTCGCTGCAGCCTGCAGGCTTCTTGCGAGCGTAAGAGCCTGTTCCAGTTGTTCTACAGCCCGGTCCATTTCAAGCATTTTACTGCCGACGTCAGGCTGAGCATCTGCAGTAAGCATTACTCCCTTACCACCACGAACGCTGACCCAGTCGTTAGTACGCAGCTCCGCCCCCTCGCCGCGAAGAACCCTGGAAGCATTGACGTTGTGTCCTAAATTGAGTTGAGTCTTACCCCCGTACTCAGTGCTGAGTTTAACGTGTTCTTCACCGCGCCTGTCCTCCATCCGCAGTTTGTTCAGGCCAGCTGTGCGGATAACATTGCGTGTGCTGTTAGCTTCAGTCACATGGTCAACATGGCGGGAGTCGTGCATCGCATGGGCGATATACGGACGATCCGGATCGCCCTCATGAAACGCAATGGCGACTTCAGTACCCTGTATCAGCGGGAAGTGGAAGCCGTATTTGTCCCCACCGTAAGGCTTGGCAAAACGTACCGGCATACTTTCCATACCCTGACGCTTATCGTCGCGGTCTGCATCGAATTTCACCCGGTACATGCCGGAAGCATCCTGCCAGGCGTAAATATCGTTTTCTTTTGCGCTGGTCACGCGCGCCATCAGGGTACCGCTAACCACCGGACGCTTTTTAGCGGCAGGACGCCAGCAGCGGTTCTCGTAGTACGGCATCGCTACCCATGCCACTTTCAGGGCATTCTTACGGCTGGCGTAGTAGCCAGTGCGGATAATAACAACGCCGTTGTCCGTTTCACGGGGCAGTGTTGGCGGGATAGCCATTTCGGTAATAGTCAGTACCTGCGCCGGACCGAGGGTATGGTCGGTGCTGCTGCCGGTCACCGTGCTCTGGGTAGACAGGAAGCGTTCATGCTCCAGACGCGCCCAGAAGTTACCAGTTTCTGCCGTTGGTATAATTTTGTCGCCACGTTCAAGGTGACGCGGGCGATAATGGTACACATCGCCGTAGGTGTTCCCCTCTCCGTCGCCACGGGTCATGTCAGCCGGTACGGACATAAGGACGTTCTGTGCTTCACGGTGGTTGTAGTCACTGGCCGTAACCGAACGCTCCACCACGTTATGCCGGACTTGCACACCCCACACCGAGTCGGCCGCATTATCATTCGCCCCTGACGGGCTGTTTAGAGGCAGCGTTTTACCGAACGTCCAGGCACTCTGCTTGTCCCCAAAATGCACCACTTCAGTTTGTGTGTCCGGATGCAAAGTGAAGAAGTAGAAAATCCCCACCTCAGCCAGTAAGCGTTCGATAAAAGCGAGGTCACTTTCCTGGTATTGGTTTATCTGTTCTCGTTTTGGATAGGTTTGTTTAAGCTTGAATTCATATTCCCACCCCTTTAAACCATGTTCGCCAAGAATCTGCGCTACCACTTCCGGCACTGATTTGTTGACGAAAAAACGGTGAGTACGAAACTGCTTATCCAGTAAGGATATAAAAGGTTCCAGATTAATTTCATACGTAACCTGATCGCGTGAACCGGTCAGACGTCGGAAATTTGTCACTACACCATGAACAATTTTACCGACAGCATAATTAAATAATTCCCCCTCCCCCATGCTCAGCGTAGCGGTTTTGCTTAACATCATTTCAGCCGTAAGGTCCGGATATGAACTGGTAAAACGAATGGTGTAATGATAAAGCCCACTCATTTGTTCTAATCCATCAAAACGTTCCACATCCAATGGATAAGGACAGGAAGGAATATCTAATTTATAGCGATTAAGGATGCCCTCTGTCATTTTAAATACACTTCCCATGTCCATAACTCCCATTCTGGATCAAAATAATATTAAACAAAATAAAACCCAACAGATGTGATGAATCTTATCTATAACCCCACTCATCATAAATATATCTCAGGAGGATTT
>NZ_JANEWL010000154.1:0-6168 GCF_028069815.1 Citrobacter sp. Awk 2 | reverse complement strand
CAACAATAGTAACTTTTTAATGAAAATAAAGAGCATATAAATCAATGAGTTGTATCTTTTTGGCTATTATGCAAAGAGCAAAAAGACGAAATTGTGATGACAAAGGTGATAAGCATTAATTCTTTCTGGACAGCGCAATATACTGCTCGACACCACCACGCGAGAACAACGTCAGTGCCGTTAGCGCGTCAAAAGCACCAGGGAATGCTGGTGGTAGAGGTAGATGGGGATAAATGTCAGCTTGTATTAAAGCTGACATTTATTTTGTCCGTTAAGTCAATTCCACCATTATTTTGATGAAGCAATCACTTGCTTTAGAGAGTCCCATGTTCCAGAACGAAATAGACAAATCTGTAGTGCTGATTGGTGATGAAATAAAGAAATCGGATAACGCCTGGCTGTCCTTACGTAAAAAACGTCAGCGCATAGATCTGAAAGTCGATGGAAATATCTTGTTTCTGGAGAAAGGGACGGTCTCTGTATATCGTGTAGAAAATGATTTAGTGACGGTAAGTATTTCTGCACCGGCGATCCTTGGACTTCCACAAATGCGTACGGAGGTCGCTGGGCACTATTTACGCTGCGACACCGATTGTGAAATGTGGGCCATGAGCGTACAGAACGCCGATCTTTTATTTACCGCTAAAAATCTCTGGAAGCAGGCGTTTGATATCCTGGCGCACCATCTGCAACGCTATTTCCAGCGTGAAACATTGCAATCGCACAGAACCATTCGTGAGCTGATTATTGAACACGTCAAATATATTTGGGCGATGGAGCCCGCGGTACGTGAGAAAACATCCGTATATACCTTTATTTTGACCCGCAATCATATCTCGCGCAGTGCTATTCATAAGGTATTACAGGAGCTGGTGAATGACGGAAAAATCACACTCAATCGGGGTAAACTGTCTGCTTATTCCGCGGCATAAACATAAGCGCCCCTGATTTAACGCAAGGGGCGCGCAAGTGATTAACGTTCTCTGAGCGCCTCTGCACGCGCACGAATGATCGGTTTCAGCAGATAGCTAAGAATGGTTTTCTTACCGGTGAGGATATCGACGCTTGCCACCATGCCGGGAATGACAAGCATCGGATGCTCTCTTGTACCCAGGTAGTTTTTGTCAGTTTGCAGACGAACAATATAGAAACTCCGTCCCTGCTTATCGGTAATGGTGTCCGGACTTATCTGCACCACTTCACCGCGCAGCCCGCCATAGATGGTGTAATCGTAAGCGGTAAATTTCACCATCGCGTGCTGACCTGGATGCAGGAAGGCGATATCGCGCGGCTGTATTTTTGCCTCAATTAACAGCTTGTCATCCAGTGGCACGATTTCCACCAGATCGCTGCCCGGCTGAATGACGCCGCCGATAGTATTGACCATCACCTGCTGGACGATACCGCGTACCGGTGAAGTAACCATGGTGCGATTCACCCTGTCTTCCAGTGCTTTGACGCTGGCCTGGGCTTTGCTCAGGTTGGTGCGGGCTTCGTTCAGTTGAGCCAGCGCATCACTCTTGAAGCGGCCACGGCTTTCACCGATTTTGTTCTCAATCTCTTTAATTTCTGAGGCGGCTTTAGGCAGCGACAGGCTGACGGAATTGAGCTGTCCGGCGGTTTCCACTTCAGTACGATGTAAACGCAGCAGTTCGACTTTTGAAATGGCACCAGAGGCAAGTAACGGTTCTGACATTTTGATTTCCTGGCGTATTAATCCCAGGCTGTGCTTGAACTGATCTTCCTTTGATTCATAATCGCGCAGTTCTTGTTTTTTCTGCACCAGTTGCTCTTCAAGCGCCGAAATTTCGTTGTGAAATTGCGCCCGGCGGCTGTTATACAGTTCGGTTTCACCGCGGGCGACGTCCGGGGCTTTGCTGGCAATCTCTTCTGAGATTACAAAGTCACGGTTTTCAACCTCTGCGCTCAGGCGTTCTACCTTTGCGCGCAGGCCGAGTTTATCCGCTTCCGTTTCGCCGACGTTTGAAGCAAAACGTGTGTCGTCAAGGTGCAGTAATGGGGCTCCGGCGTTGACGATTTGCCCTTCGTGTACGTACAGCTCGGTAACAATTCCGCCTTCCAGGTTCTGTATTTTTTGCAGTTTTGACGAGGGGATCGCTTTGCCTTCACCGCGTGTCACTTCATCAATCTTCGCAAAACCTGCCCACACGAAGGACAGGACCACCAGCGCAAGGATCACCCACAGTGTCAGGCGAATTACTCGTGGAGCATCATCGATAATGGCGTGACTCACTTCATTGATACTGTCGGTTTGATTTTCATCACGGCCGTGAAAATAGTGCTGCATGAAGCGGCGAGCACGCGCCAGGAAATCAGCGAGACGCATTAATCTGCCCCTTTTTCAACGCATCCATCACCACCGCTTTCGGGCCATCTGCGATGATGCGTCCTTTATCAACAATAATCAGGCGGTCAACCAGCGACAACATGGAGGCGCGGTGGGTGACCAGTAATAGCGTTTTACCTGCGATGCAGGGGACCAGCGCGTGTTTGATCTTCTCTTCGCTGGTGTTATCCATTGAGCTGGTGGGTTCATCCAGTAGCAGTAGAGGCGGATCCAGCAGCAGCGCACGAGCGAGTGCCACCGCCTGCCGTTGTCCGCCTGAAAGCTGAGAACCGCGCTCGCCAACCTGCAGGTTGTAGCCGTCAGGATGCAGGCGAGCGAAATCGTTGACACCTGCCAGTTCCGCCGCGCGTAACATGGTTTCGTCATCGACATAGCGCGCGCCGCACAGCAGGTTGTCGCGCAGTGTGCCGTTGAACAACTGGATGTCCTGCGGGACGTAGCCGATGCTGTGGCGGAGATCGTTGACATCCAACTGACGGGAATCGATACCGTCGATCAAAATGTTACCGGCGCAGGGCTGGTACAGATTGACGATCAACTTGCTGAGCGAGCTTTTACCGGAGCCGCTACGGCCGATGATACCGATGCGTTCGCCGGGCTGAATGGTGAGATTAATTTTGTGCAGCGACAGGTTTTTTTGTTCTGGATAGCTAAAATCCACGTCGCGGAATTCAATGCTGCCCTGCAACTGTTCACGCATGAGCGGGTTTTCATCCGCACGGCGCTCCTGTGTCAGTGACATCATCTTATCGGTATTCTTGATGGTGAGTTTTGCCTGCTGGTAACGGGCAATAAGACCGGTTAATTGGCCCAGTGGCATTAATGCGCGGCCATTCAGCATGTAGCAGGCGATCAGGCCCCCCATACTCAGCTTGCCGCCGATAATCATATACACACCAACAATGATCATCACCACGCCCGAAATCTGCTGGAACCAGCCGGTGAGATTGCTGGCCAGGCTGGATAAGGTTTTCACCCGCAGTTCCAGACGGCTCAGGCTACCCAGTGTTTGTTCCCACTGGAACTGGCGCTCGCTTTGGGCATTATTCACTTTAATGGCATCCAGGCTGCTGAGCGTTTCAATTAACAGTGCCTGACGCTCGCTGGCGAGGCTCATGGTTTTAGCCACCGCGGCATTGACGGGTTTTTGCAGTGCCCAACTGCACAGCAGGGCTATCGGTAGCGTCAGGAGTGGGATCCAGGCCAGAGAACCGCCAATAATGCCTATAACGATCAGCAGCAGCAGGGTGAAGGGCAGGTCGATAATCGTCGTCAGGGTCAGCGATGAGAGGAAATCACGCAGTGACTGAAACTCATGAATATTCTGCGCAAAGCTACCCACGCGCTGTGGACGCTCTTTCATCTCCATACCGATAATGCGCTCAAACAGGGTCGAGGAGATAATGAGATCGCTTTTTTTGCCCGCAATATCAAGACAGATACCGCGTAGCATTTTTAAAATCAGATCAAAAACAAAGGCAAGGCAAATGCCCACAGCCAGTACCCACAGTGTCACCGTCGCCTGGTTCGGCACCACGCGGTCGTAGACGTTCATGGTAAAGAGTGGTGTGCCGAGTGCGATCAGGTTGATTAACAGGCTGGCCAGCACGGCATCCATATACAGAAAACGTGACAGCTTCAGCGTGTCTTTAAACCAGGACTTGGTGCGTGGCAAAAAGGCTTCTGCCTGCAAATCGAACTCATGGCGCGGATGGGCAAAAATAACCTTTCCGGCATAGCTTTGTTCAAGCGTGGCTAAATCGACACGGATTTCACCACCTTCGCTTTCGCTGGGCATAAAACGAGCGCTGCCATCTTCATTCCATGCCAGCAATACGCCAGTTGCGCCAGAGCGCAGTAACAGCACGGCAGGCAGAGACATCTGCGGAATTTTATCAAGCGCGCGCGTCACCACCCGCGCTTTTAAACCGGCTCTTGCCGCAGCGCGAGGAAATATATTCAGCGTGAGTTGATCGTTTTCTAATGGCAGACCGCTGCTTAACGTTGAACGACTGGCTGATTTACCGTGCAGAGAACACAAAATAAGTAGGCTATCTAATAACGGGTCGTCATGATGGCTACGGGGATCGTGATGTTGAGAATTGCTACTGTCAGAATTCTCTGGGACTTCATTGAATAATTCAGCTTGTGCACTCATTTTCGCAACCATTCTGACCTGCACGTTTTAATAATAGCAAGCTAATAATAAGCGTGCAGGTCAGGGATTTATTGGGTATTAATAATGATTAATGAAGTTCAGGCAGGTTATTTTCTTCTGCTGAATCTACCGGTTGACCTGACGGCGGTGGTGCAATTTTTAGAATACCCATTAATTCCCCCGTACGTTCGCTAATACGATAACCGCTGGTGACTGCCAGATAGCGTAATTCGACAAGGCGGCGTTTTGAGGAGAAAACTTCATTTTCGCTATCAAGTAAATCCAGTAGTGTACGTTCGCCAAGACTGAATTGATCCTGATAGGCGGTACGTACTTTTACGCTACGGTCGGCATATTCTTCGGCAGAAGGAAGCTGGGCGCGCGCGTTTTGTAATGCTGTCCACGCCAGGCGCAGTTCCTGATTCATCTGGCGCAACGTGTTGTTACGCACATCCTGAGCCTGCTTATGCAGATACGCGCGGGAGTCCATTGTGGCTTTGTCGCTACCGCCCTGGTACAGGTTGTAATGCAGTTTGACCATCGCTTCCCACTCTTCGGTATGTGCGCGAGTGGTGTCGGTGTTATTGCTGATCCCACGGGAAAGCTCAACGTCAACGCGTGGGTAGAAGGTCGATTTTGAGGCTTCGTACTGTTGATGTGCGGCCTCAATATCGGCATTGGCAGACTTCAGCAATGGGCTATTCTTCTCCATTCGACTTTTGGCGTCCGCAAGTGAGGTTGGCAGCTCAGCGTCGATACTCGCTGGCTGGCTGAGTCCTTGCGGCTCCATGCCGGTCACGCTGATAAAGGTGGTTTTTGCATCTTCGAGGTTGGTTTGCTCGGTCAGTAAGTTGTTACGCGCCTGCGCCAGACGCGCTTCGGCCTGCATGAAGTCTCCTGAACGGCCAACGCCCTGATCGGTACGCAGTTTTATCTGGTCATAGATGCGTTCATGGTTAGCCAAATCATCTTCAGCCAGACGGACAAACTCCTCGCGCTGCAACACATCAAAATAGGCCTGAATCACCGTATATGCGGTACTTTCGCTGGTATTCATAACGCTCCAGGCGCGTGAGTCCACGGTCGCTTTTTGTCGGGCGACTTCGCTGGAGGTGGCAAAACCATTAAACACATTTTGCTCAAGGCTCAACGTCGCCTCGTTGGGGGACTGCGTCAAACCGTTGGTGCTGCCTGCGGCACGCGTCGTCGCATCATCAATATTTTTGCGTCCGGCTTCAGCATTTAAATTCAGCGACGGTAAATATCCACCTTTTGCCGCACGTAGTTCTTGTTCGGAAGAATAACGGCTGTTTATCGCCGCATTGACTTCAGGGTGGTTAGCTAATGCTTCTTTAACGGTATTGTGTAAATCTTCTGCATTAACTGAATTTATTGAAAACCATGAAAGCAGAAAAACAAAAAACTTCTTCATGACATGAATGCCTTATATCTCACGGTTATGACTTCCCGTTGTCGTTGCTATCATCCGTTTTTACAAACACGTTATATTAATTAACAAATATGAATTATCTTAATTGCTTACAGCGGACAGCTATTCAACGACATGTTTTGTCACATCGTGTTTTATTTTTGGTTATTTTTTATTATATTTATTGGCCAGTCAAGTCTCATGTAAATGCAC
>NZ_JANEWL010000153.1:0-6497 GCF_028069815.1 Citrobacter sp. Awk 2 | reverse complement strand
TTATATATTTTCGCTTTATTGCCCTGTATTTAACATAAACCACTACCTGAATGATTATAGTTCAGCATTCATATGATTTCTGTACCTCTTCCAGGTTCCCTTTAACGCTATCCCTTCCTTAAGTTTCGGCTCTTGCGCCACCACAGCACATAAATTTGGCATAGCTATACTCTCACGAGGCTCGCGCTTCGTTTATTACGGGTCAGATGGGGCATGAAAATGCTAAGATAGTTTATGAGTTATATTCAAAGTGGATCGCTGGTATGAATATTGACCAGACCACAACGTTGAATTTGCAACTAACGGTATGGTTGCGCCCAAACTCAAACGGTAATGGCGAATGTCATTAAATATTAGTAAGATAGCTTCTTTATTCATAGTCCCTTAAAATTATGCGCCTGGTTTTATCAACTCTGATCGTGATGGCTGGACTTCTGAGTGGTCAGGCTGTTGCCGCGCCTCTGCAGACCACGCACGCTGATATTCGTGACAGCGGCTTTGTCTATTGCGTCAGCGGGCAAGTCAATACATTCAACCCACAGAAAGCGAGCAGCGGCCTGATTGTCGACACTCTGGCTGCCCAACTCTATGACCGGCTGCTTGATGTGGACCCGTACACCTACCGACTGGTGCCAGAACTGGCTGAGAGCTGGGAAGTGCTGGACAACGGCGCAACCTACCGTTTTCACTTGCGCCGCGATGTCTCGTTTCAAAAGACGGCCTGGTTTACGCCTACCCGTAAGCTAAATGCAGATGATGTGGTGTTTACCTTCGAGCGCATATTTGACCGTCACCATCCGTGGCACAACGTCAATGGCAGCAGTTTTCCCTATTTCGATAGCCTGCAATTCGCTGACAACGTGCAAAGCGTGCGCAAGCTGGATAACAACACGGTCGAATTTCGTCTGACTCAGCCAGATGCCTCCTTCCTGTGGCATCTGGCGACACACTATGCCTCCGTAATGTCGGCTGAATATGCCACACAACTGGCCAAACAGGATCGCCAGGAATTACTCGACAGGCAGCCCGTCGGCACCGGACCGTTCCTGCTTTCAGAAAACCGTGCGGGACAATATATTCGGCTACAACGCCACGAAAAATTCTGGCGCGGCACGCCTCTGATGCCACAGGTCGTTGTGGATCTCGGCTCAGGCGGAACCGGACGGTTATCAAAGCTCCTGACCGGGGAGTGCGACGTTCTGGCCTGGCCCGCGGCCAGTCAGCTCACCATATTACGTGATGACCCACGTCTGCGCCTGACACTGCGCCCTGGAATGAACATTGCCTATCTGGCATTCAACACCAATAAACCGCCGCTGGATAACCCCGCAGTACGGCATGCGCTGGCGCTGGCCATTAACAACCAACGTCTGATGCAGTCTATCTACTACGGTACGGCAGAAACTGCAGCATCTATTTTGCCCCGCGCCTCGTGGGCTTATGACAACGAAGCTAAGATTACTGAATACAACCCGGCTAAATCCCGTGAGCAGTTAAAAGCACTGGGACTGGAGAACCTGACGTTGCAACTGTGGGTCCCGACCAGCTCTCAGGCCTGGAACCCGAGTCCGCTGAAAACAGCGGAACTGATCCAGGCAGATATGGCGCAGGTGGGTGTGAAAGTGAAGATCATCCCGGTTGAAGGTCGTTTTCAGGAGGCGCGATTAATGGATATGAACCATGATCTGACGTTGTCCGGTTGGGCGACAGACAGTAACGATCCTGACAGCTTTTTCCGACCGCTGCTCAGTTGTGCCGCCATCAACTCACAGACCAACTTCGCGCACTGGTGTAATCCGCAGTTCGACAGCATACTGCGCAAGGCATTGTCTTCGCAGCAGCTCTCCTCACGTATTGACGCCTATGACGAAGCACAAAATATCCTGGCGCAAGAGTTGCCGATCCTGCCGTTGGCCTCATCATTGCGCCTACAGGCTTACCGCTATGACATCAAAGGTCTGGTGCTAAGTCCGTTCGGGAATGCCTCCTTTGCCGGGGTTTCCAGGGAAAAGACTGATGAGGTGAAAAAACCATGATTATCTTCACCCTACGCCGCTTCTTATTGCTGCTGGTCACCCTGTTCTTCCTGACATTCATTGGGTTCAGTCTGAGCTACTTCACCCCCCATGCGCCGTTACAAGGTGCATCGCTATGGAACGCCTGGATATTCTGGTTCAACGGTCTGATTCACTGGGATTTTGGCGTTTCCAGTATTAATGGTCAGTTAATCTCAGAACAGCTGAAAGAGGTTTTCCCAGCCACGATGGAGCTGTGTATTCTTGCCTTTGGGTTTGCGCTGATGGTCGGGATCCCTGTTGGTATGCTGGCCGGCATCACACGTAATAAATGGCAGGATCGCTGCATCAGCGCATTGGCTCTGATGGGGTTTTCCATTCCCGTTTTTTGGCTGGCGCTGCTGCTGACGCTCCTCTTCTCACTGACTCTCGGCTGGTTACCCGTTTCGGGACGTTTCGATTTGCTTTACGAAGTAAAACCGGTGACCGGTTTCGCCATTATTGATGCGTGGATCTCTGACTCCCCCTGGCGCGACGAAATGTTGGTCAGCGCAATCCGTCATATGGTGCTTCCGGTATTGACGCTTTCCGTCGCGCCCACGACGGAGGTCATCCGCCTGATGCGTATCAGCACCATTGAGGTCTTCGATCAGAACTATGTTAAAGCGGCAGCCACGCGCGGTTTGTCACGCTTCACCATTCTGCGTCGCCACGTATTGCACAACGCCCTTCCGCCGGTCATTCCTCGTCTTGGATTACAGTTTTCCACCATGCTGACGCTGGCGATGATCACCGAGATGGTCTTTAGCTGGCCAGGGCTGGGGCGTTGGTTGATTAACGCGATTCGCCAGCAAGACTACGCCGCTATTTCGGCGGGTGTGATGGTGATTGGCTCCCTGGTTATTATCGTTAACGTTATCTCTGATATTTTGGGTGCTATGGCTAACCCTCTGAAACATAAGGAATGGTATGCCTTACGATAGCGTATATAGCGAAAAGCGCCCGCCCGGAACACTACGCACCGCATGGCGTAATTTTTATGGCGATGCTTCTGCGATGGTGGGTCTGTACGGTTGTGCGGGACTGGTCATTCTGTGCGTGTTTGGTGGCTGGTTTGCCCCTTACGGCATCGATCAGCAATTTCTCGGCTACCAACTGTTGCCACCGTCCTGGTCACGCTATGGCGAAGTGTCATTCTTCCTCGGAACCGACGATCTCGGCCGCGACGTATTAAGCCGTCTGCTCAGCGGCGCGGCCCCTACTGTAGGTGGTGCGTTTGTCGTTACCCTCGCCGCCACACTCTGCGGTCTGTTGCTGGGCGTGGTTGCCGGAGCAACGCACGGACTACGCTCAGCGGTGCTGAATCATATTCTGGATACCCTGCTGTCAATTCCATCGCTACTGCTGGCCATTATTGTGGTGGCTTTCGCCGGGCCACATTTGACGCATGCGATGTTCGCCGTCTGGCTGGCTTTACTGCCGCGTATGGTGCGCTCCGTCTACAGCATGGTGCATGACGAACTGGAAAAAGAGTATGTCATTGCCGCTCGTCTGGATGGCGCGAGCACACTCAATATCCTGTGGTTTGCGATTCTGCCGAATATCACTGCCGGCCTTATCACTGAAATCACCCGAGCACTGTCAATGGCGATTCTGGATATCGCCGCCCTGGGCTTCCTTGATCTCGGCGCACAACTCCCATCCCCAGAATGGGGAGCCATGCTCGGCGATGCGCTGGAGTTGATCTATGTTGCACCATGGACAGTCATGCTGCCCGGAGCGGCAATTATGATAAGTGTGCTGCTGGTAAACCTGCTAGGTGACGGCGTGCGTCGCGCGATTATTGCGGGGGTGGAATAATGCCATTACTGGATATCCGCAACCTGACTATCGAGTTCAGGACCGGTGAAGACTGGGTGAAAGCGGTTGACCGCGTCAGCATGACGCTAAACGAAGGTGAGATCCGTGGACTGGTCGGTGAATCGGGTTCAGGTAAAAGTTTGATCGCTAAGGCCATCTGCGGCGTCGCCAAAGATAACTGGCGCGTGACCGCGGACCGCATGCGTTTTGATGATATCGACCTGTTGCGCCTTTCCGCCCGCGAGCGACGTAAGCTCGTCGGCCATAATGTGTCCATGATCTTTCAGGAGCCACAGTCTTGTCTGGATCCGTCCGAACGTATTGGACGCCAACTGATGCAAAACATTCCCGCCTGGACATACAAGGGGCGCTGGTGGCAACGTATTGGCTGGCGCAAACGTCGCGCGATTGAACTGCTGCACCGCGTCGGGATAAAAGACCATAAAGATGCAATGCGCAGTTTCCCTTATGAGCTGACCGACGGCGAGTGCCAGAAGGTAATGATCGCCATCGCACTGGCAAACCAACCTCGTCTGCTGATTGCAGATGAACCCACCAACGCGATGGAACCCACCACACAGGCGCAAATTTTTCGTCTGTTGACACGACTGAATCAAAACAGCAATACCACCATTTTGTTGATCAGCCATGACCTGCAAATGCTCAGCCAATGGGCAGACAAAATCAACGTAATGTACTGCGGACAAACGGTGGAAACCGCGCCCAGTAAAGATTTGGTGACGATACCCCATCACCCTTATACGCAAGCGTTGATTCGCGCTATTCCTGATTTTGGTAGCGCAATGCCGCATAAAAGCCGCCTGAATACCATGCCAGGAGCAATTCCGTTGTTAGAACAGTTGCCTATCGGCTGTCGTCTGGGGCCACGTTGCCCTTATGCGCAGCGCGAATGCATTGAAACCCCAAGACTGACCGGAGCAAAGAATCATCTCTACGCCTGTCATTTCCCCCTGAACATGGAGAGAGAGTGAGATGGTAGAAACCCTGCTCGAAGTTCGCAATCTGAGCAAAACCTTTCGCTACCGGACGGGATTATTTCGCCGCCAGACCGTCGAAGCCGTTAAACCGCTGAGCTTTACGCTGCGTGAACGTCAAACGCTCGCCATTATTGGCGAGAACGGCTCAGGCAAGTCCACGCTGGCAAAAATGCTGGCTGGGATGGTTGAACCGAGCAGCGGCGAGCTACTGATTGACGATCATCCGCTAAAATATGGCGATTATTCATTTCGTAGTCAGCGTATTCGCATGATTTTCCAGGATCCGTCCACGTCGCTTAATCCGCGCCAACGTATTTCGCAGATCCTCGATTTTCCGTTACGCCTGAATACCGATCTGGAGCCTGAACAGCGCCGCAAACAGATTGTGGAAACCATGCGTATGGTGGGTCTGCTACCCGATCATGTTAGCTACTATCCGCATATGCTTGCGCCAGGGCAAAAACAACGCCTGGGACTTGCCCGTGCACTTATTTTGCGCCCAAAAGTGATTATCGCCGACGAAGCACTAGCCTCTCTGGATATGTCGATGCGATCGCAGCTCATCAACCTGATGCTCGAGTTACAGGAAAAACAGGGGATTTCCTATATCTATGTGACCCAACACATTGGGATGATGAAACACATCAGCGACCAGGTGTTAGTCATGCATCAGGGCGAAGTTGTCGAGCGCGGCAGTACGGCGGATGTGCTGGCCTCTCCGCTACATGAACTGACTCGTCGTCTTATTGCAGGACATTTTGGCGAGGCGCTTACCGCTGATGCCTGGCGGAAAGACCGTTAATGAGATAATAGCCCACCAGGACGGGAGGGCTATCCGTTCAGTCATCAGTGACAAAACCGGGGCAAGAGTAGCGCGTCAACCTCAGAGAAGGTGACTGACGGGAAAATCTCACCCTGCATCGCCCAAACGCCGGCGGTGCAGACCGCCTCGATAAGATGGGTCGTATCTACCCCCTCAACCACAACGCGGTCGCAATACCCCCTGATATTTTTAATCAACACCGGGAATATTGTTTTTTCTACCTGTGACAGGAAGAAGTCGCGATCCATTTTCACAACGTCAAAACGGCCGCACACCAGCGGACTCGCGCCAATACTGCCAGAGCCGAGATCGCCCAGCCACAAGGCGTTTGGGCCATCACTCAGCGAATTAATGAGCAGATTGTTCAGGCAAACTGTATTCGACAGAAAGCGTTCTGAGAGTTCCAGCGCAATAAAAGGCATGGAATGTAAGGCCGACTTAATGACAGGATCACCGATTGCTAATAGCGCCATTTCATCAACAAGGCTTAGCGTACAGATCAGATTATTGTTCTCGAACCAATCACGCTTTTCTGCAATTAACCGAATTTGCTCAAGCATGAAATTACGTTTTTGTTCGCTACTCCATGCCGAAATAATGGAATCTGCATGCAACGGATGAACCGTCTCAGAAGCGAAGCGGGCGAGCATCTCAACACCCAGCAACTTATCTGTTGTGTCTCTCATCGGTTCCGCGATGAAATGATAGTGCATAAGACCACTCCAATTGATCATAACGTCCTGATAATGCACTTCTAATCAGAATCAATCAATAATATCGATCAATGAATCGATATTGATC
>NZ_JANEWL010000152.1:0-6639 GCF_028069815.1 Citrobacter sp. Awk 2 | reverse complement strand
TAAACCGGGATGAATAATCCGGGTGGTGACAAAGAAATTCGGTGGAGCGGTAGTTCAGTTGGTTAGAATACCTGCCTGTCACGCAGGGGGTCGCGGGTTCGAGTCCCGTCCGTTCCGCCACTTATTAAGAGCCCTGAGCATTT
The DNA here is from genome assembly GCF_028069815.1 of Citrobacter sp. Awk 2. Lineage (NCBI taxonomy): Bacteria > Pseudomonadati > Pseudomonadota > Gammaproteobacteria > Enterobacterales > Enterobacteriaceae > Citrobacter > Citrobacter sp. Awk 2. Next base: position 6,496 of record NZ_JANEWL010000152.1, on the reverse strand, counting down.
GCTCAGGGCTTTTTCTTTGCCTGTAATTTTATTATTGCTAAATTCGCAAAAATCCTCTGCATTTTTCGCTCTTTTTCTATAAAGAGCAGAAGGTCATAATCCCCTCAGTTAACGAACATTGTGATTAAAAAGAGGAATTCTATGACTATCCCTGCATTTGGTTTAGGTACTTTCCGCCTGAAAGACGACGTGGTTATCGCTTCTGTTAAAACAGCTCTGGAGCTGGGTTACCGCGCAGTCGACACTGCACAAATCTATGATAATGAAGCTGCTGTTGGCCAGGCGATTGCCGAAAGTGGCGTACCGCGTAATGAGTTGTACATCACAACTAAGATCTGGATTGAGAATCTTGGTAAAGACAAGCTGATCCCAAGCCTGAAAGAGAGCCTGAAAAAACTGCGCACAGATTATGTTGATCTGACGCTGATCCACTGGCCATCACCAAATGATGCTGTCTCTGTTGAAGAGTTTATGCAGGCATTGCTCGAAGCCAAAGAGCAAGGGCTGACTCGTGAAATTGGTATCTCTAACTTCACTATCCCATTGATGGAAAAAGCTATTGCTGCTGTGGGTGCAGAGAATATTGCGACTAACCAGATTGAGTTATCTCCGTATCTGCAAAGCCGTAAGGTTGTTGACTGGGCGAAAGAGCACGGTATCCACATCACCTCATACATGACACTGGCTTACGGTAAGGCGCTGAAAGATGAAGTGATTGCTCGCATTGCCGCTAAACATAACGCGACGCCGGCCCAGGTGATTCTGGCATGGGCGATGGGGGAAGGTTACTCTGTGATCCCTTCTTCTACTAAGCGTGAAAACCTGGCAAGCAACCTGCTGGCACTGGAACTGCAACTTGATGCGGAAGACAAAGCGGCAATCGCTGCTCTGGATTGCAACGATCGCCTGGTTAGCCCGGAAGGTCTGGCGCCTGAGTGGGATTAATCGCCTGATCCTCTGTGCCTTTAACCCTCTTTTACAGCTCCTTCGGGAGCTGTTCTTATATATTCACTTAAAAAATCGATAAATGCTCGAATACGGGTACTGACGGCACGATCGCTGTAATACACCGCGCTGAAAGGCATCTCGACAGGCAGCCGTTTATCCGCCATCAATTCGACCAGCTTACCCTGAGCGATCTCTTTATCAATCATATAATCTGAAAGACAAGCAATACCGTTGCCGCTCAGGCAAAGCTGCTTCAGCGTTTCGCCACTGTTCGAAGATAGAGCGCAATCAACCTCATGCAATTGTCCGTCACTGCAGGCTATGGGCCAGGTATTGAGCGAAATGGGTTCAGAAAACCCCAGACACAGGTGCTGCTTTAACTCTTCAACAGTCTCTGGCTTACCGAAACGGGTAATATAGTCGGGCGAAGCAATAATCTTACGGTAGCTGGTAAAGAGTGGACGTGCGCGCAGACTTGAGTCAGTTAAGGCACCGGCACGTATCGCAACATCCACTTTTCGTTCAATAAGATTGATGAATGTCTCTGAGGAAACCAGCGACAACGTCATCTCGGGATAGCGCTCACGGAAAGGTTTGATCAGTGGCATCAGGAAATGCAACATCACCGGTGTTGCGGCATCTATACGCAGCAAACCGCGCGGTGTATTACGCGACTCCATGATTTCGGTTTCCGCCGCAGCCATATCCTGCAGTATCTGTTGTACACGCCTGAAGTAGCGTTCACCTTCTTCTGTCAGACTGAGCTGCCGGGTTGTTCGATTGAGCAAACTAACGCCCAGCTTCATCTCCAGCTTCTTTACTGCCCGACTGACCGCGGAATTGGCCTGCCCAAGCTGCTCTGCGGCCCGGCTAAAGCTACCGCTTTCCACGACCGCGACAAAAATTGCCAGTTCTTCGGAGGTTGCTTTCATTTTTGCACCTGAAGCAAAATTATATTGAGATTTTGAATATTTTTGTTATTAAAACATCCCGGCATACTGCCTGTCATCTGATTACTGATGATATGGAGCTATTTATGCCTCTCGCTTTATTTGCACTGACAATAAGTGCCTTCGCTATTGGTACGACTGAATTTGTGATTGTCGGCCTGGTGCCGACCATTGCTGAACAACTGGCGATCTCTTTACCTTCTGCCGGGATGCTGGTTTCAATCTATGCGCTGGGTGTCGCGATCGGAGCGCCAGTATTGACAGCCCTGACCGGACGTCTGCCACGTAAGCAACTGTTGGTGGCGCTGATGGTCCTGTTTACGGCCGGTAACTTGTTGGCATGGCAGGCACCTGGTTATACGACATTAATTGTCGCCCGCCTGCTGACAGGCCTGGCACACGGTGTCTTCTTCTCAATTGGTTCTACGATTGCGACAAGCCTGGTGCCAAAAGAGAAAGCCGCTTCTGCCATCGCTATCATGTTTGGTGGTTTAACGGTTGCACTGGTGACGGGAGTACCGCTGGGTACATTTATCGGACAACATTTTGGCTGGCGTGAGACTTTCCTTGCCGTATCACTGTTGGGTGTGATTGCACTGATTAGCAGCCAACTGCTGATCCCTGCGAATATTCCGGGTCGGGCGGCTGCCAGCATTCGTGATCAGGTAAAAGTGTTAATCCACCCACGCCTGTTGCTTATCTACGCGGTTACGGCGTTGGGGTACGGTGGTGTCTTCACTGCGTTCACCTTCCTGGCACCTATGATGCAGGACCTGGCAGGCTTCTCGCCGGCAGCGGTAAGCTGGATCTTACTGGGCTATGGCGTATCGGTCGCTATCGGTAATATTTGGGGAGGTAAGCTGGCGGATAAACATGGTGCTGTCCCGGCGTTGAAATTTATCTTCGCGGCGCTGTTTGTCCTGCTGATGGTCTTTCAACTGACGGCCTCTACGCAATACGCTGCGTTAGTGACGATTCTGGTGATGGGGATCTTCGCCTTTGGCAATGTTCCAGGTTTGCAGGTTTACGTGGTACAGAAAGCGGAACAATTTACCCCCAATGCGGTGGATGTGGCATCCGGTCTGAACATTGCTGCGTTTAATATTGGTATTGCGCTTGGCTCTGTGATTGGCGGACAAACGGTAGAGCATTATGGTTTAGCACAGACTCCGTGGATTGGTGCGCTGATTGTTCTGGTTGCTTTTTTACTGATGGGTATCAGCGGTCGCCTGGATAAACCGGCGCGGGTAGTATTGGGATAAATCATTGATGTAAGTACCCACTTACAAAACAAACTGCAATTGTTCGTTGAAAGTGAGTGCTAAAGTCCCTATAACAGAAGAACCAGTCCGGCTGCGGACTGGTTGACGTTATAGAGGTTTGAAAGTCTAAAGTGCGAAAAAACACCTATGCCATGCGCTATGTTGCCGGACAGCCCGCTGAGCGGATTTTACCGCCAGGGTCATTTGCGCATATCGGCCAGGCATTACCTGCAGGCGTGCCGTTAAGCAGTGAAGATCGCATTCGCGTGCTGGTATGGAATATTTTTAAACAGCAGCGGGCAGAATGGCAGTCGGTGCTGAAGAATTTTGGCAAAGACGCGCATCTGGTGTTATTGCAGGAAGCACAAACCACGCCTGAACTGGTGCAGTTTGCGACCGCTAACTATCTTGCCGCCGATCAGGTTCCCGCTTTCGTGTTGCCTCAGCATCCTTCTGGCGTCATGACGCTTTCTGCTGCACATCCGGTCTACTGCTGTCCATTGCGCGAGCGTGAGCCAATTTTACGCCTGGCAAAATCGGCTCTGGTCACAGTGTACCCGCTGCCTGACTCGCGTTTATTAATGGTGGTGAATATCCACGCGGTAAACTTCAGCCTCGGCGTCGATGTCTATAGTAAGCAGTTACTTCCCATTGGGGATCAAATCGCCCATCACAGTGGTCCAGTGATTATGGCCGGTGATTTCAATGCCTGGAGCCGCCGACGGATGAATGCGCTGTACCGCTTTGCGCGTGAAATGTCGCTGCGCCAGGTTCGCTTTACCGACGATCAACGCCGGCGTGCGTTTGGTCGCCCACTCGACTTTGTGTTTTATCGTGGTTTGAACGTGAGTGAGGCCTCTGTGCTGGTCACTCGCGCCTCCGATCACAATCCACTACTCGTTGAATTCAGTCCCGGCAAGCCTGAGCAATAAAGGTATGTCAGGTCTGCCGTAGGGCAGGCCTGTGATGGTTGCCCTTCATATTTCACAACAACCGAAGGACAACACAATGACAACACGCTCCCACCATGACAACGTCGAAAAGCAGTTTGGCTCTCAGGCTAACGCCTATTTAACCAGCACCGTACATGCTACTGGTCGTGATTTACAACGACTGGCAGAAAGGCTGTCTGCTTTTCCACAGGCACGGGTACTGGATATGGGATGTGGAGCAGGACACGCCAGCTTTGTGGCTGCGCAAAACGTTCAACAGGTTGTGGCTTATGATTTATCGTCTCAAATGCTTGAGGTGGTCGCAGAGGCCGCAAAAGAGAAGGGCCTGGACAGCATCACCACGCAACAGGGATATGCAGAGAGCCTGCCGTTCGGCGATTGCGCTTTTGATGTAGTGATTAGCCGCTATTCGGCGCATCACTGGCATGATGTCGGACGTGCGCTGCGTGAAGTCAATCGTGTACTGAAACCCGGTGGTGTGGCGATCGTAATGGATGTGATGTCGCCAGGACATCCGGTCCGTGATATCTGGTTGCAAACTGTCGAAGCGTTACGCGACACCTCGCATGTCCGCAATTATTCCAGCGGTGAATGGCTGTCTTTAATCAACGACGCCGGTTTGATTACCAATACCGTGTTGACCGATCGCCTGCCGCTGGAGTTCAGTTCGTGGGTGGCGCGGATGCGTACACCTGCCGCGTTGACAGAAGCGATTCGTTTATATCAGGAGAGCGCATCTGCTGAAGTGAAAGCCTACTTCGCGTTACAGGAGGATGGTTCATTCACCAGTGATACGATAATGGTTGAGGCACATAAAGCGGGATAAATAAAAAAGGCACTGGGGGGAAACCAGTGCCTTCATTTTTACAATGCTATCAGGAGTCAGGCATGCCGTTGTTTTTGACAAACAACGTGAGCTGATCGCCCGGTTGCAGATTGTCCGTATCGCTGTTCCAGCGCATTACATCCTTGATGTTAACCCCGTGGCGTTTGGCAATGCTCGACAGAGAGTCGCCTTTACGCACACGATAGGTGATGCTATCGCTGTTGTTAGCCAGTCGCTGCGCGCTGTTGCCAGCACCTACGGTCAGGCTTTGGCCCACTTTCAGTGATGATCCACGCAGATTATTCCACTGCTGCAGATCCTTCGTGCTCACGCCAAGACGTGCAGCGACGCCAGAAAGCGTATCGCCAGAGCGAACTTTGTAACTACGGCTGTTCAGCGGCGTGTTATCAGCCACCAACGTTGACTGTACGGCTGCAATTTCGCCGGAAGCCAAAGACTCACGCAGCTTCTCTGCATGCTTCTTTGGTACCATCACGTATTGCGGACCGCTGGCACCCAACGTGGAGCCTTTCACACCTGCATTGAAGGTCTTCAGTTTGCTGACGGAAATACCCGCCATATCGGCAACCTGAGCCATCTCAACCGGGCTGTTCAGGCGAACACGTGCCAACGCACGGCTTTCGTCTGTGGTAGGCAGACGCACGCCATAGCGTTTGCTGTTTTTGAGAATATCACTCAATGCCAGCATTTTGGGCACATACTGCTTCGTTTCCTGAGGCAAAGGGAGCGACCAGAAATCGGTGGATTTACCCCGAGATTTGTTCGCTTTGATTGCCTTCATCACGCGACCTTCACCGCTATTATACGCGGCAACGGTCAGCAGCCAGTCGCCATCAAACATCTTGTTCAGACGCTGCATCATGTCCAGCGCGGCAGTGGTGGAAGCCACAATGTCGCGACGTGCATCATAATTGCGGGTCTGTTTTAAACCATAATTGCGCCCCGTGCTCGGAATGATCTGCCAAATACCTGCGGCATTGGCGCCAGACGTTGCGTGAGGATCAAAAGCGCTCTCCACTATGGGTAGTAGTACCAGTTCCATAGGCATGTTACGTTTCTTAACTTGCCCGGCTATCCAGTACATATACGGCTCTGCCCGTAAAGTTACATCGTGGAGATAGCTCTTATTGCGTAAATACTTCTGTTTTTGTTCGCGAATCCGGTTGTTTTCCGGAATTCCCATCTTTAGCTCGTCACCAATGAAAGCCCACAAATCCTGATCAGCAGCGATAGATGTTCCATCGTCCATCCATCGCGCCTGACTTGTAAACTTTCCTGCTTCCCCTTGACCAGCTGCAGAAAGGCTCTGTGCGTGCTGTTGGACGTTACCAGTATTCTGGCACCCAACAAGCAGGACAGAGGCGAGTAATATCGCTTTTGCCTTCATGTGTGTGTCAATAGTTGCTTAAAAGACGACCGATCATAACGGCGAAGTTTTCAAAAGGCAACCCGGAATTGTCAGAACGTATCTTTCTTTGACCTTAACCAGGCAAAACGCTCTTCAGGTTGTTGCAATATTGTTTCTTTGTTTATTTC
>NZ_JANEWL010000151.1:0-6645 GCF_028069815.1 Citrobacter sp. Awk 2 | reverse complement strand
AATATGGATGCAATGTAGGGAAATAAAAAAGATGGAAATAAAAGAGTGGTTAAATACAACGCTGTCCCGACGGGATGCGGTAACTGGCACTGCGAAAATAGGGGCTGCCGTTGCGCTCAGTAACGCAATTACGTTGCCTTTCTCCGCTACCGCACAGGCTGAAAGGATCGCTGCGCCAACGCAAGGCGGCAATGGTGAAACCGTTCGCCATAGTGCCTGCCTGGTTAACTGCGGCAGTCGTTGCCCGCTTAAAGTGATCGTTAAAGATGATCGTATTGTGCGTATTGAACCGGAAGACGCAAAAGACGATACGATATTTGGTGAGCACCAGATTCGTCCGTGTTTACGCGGACGCTCCAGTCGCTGGCGGGTATATAGCCCAGACCGGATTAAATATCCGATGAAACGCGTAGGAAAACGCGGTGAAGGGAAATTCAAGCGTATTTCCTGGGATGAAGCGACAGCATTTATCGCTGCAGAATTAAAACGCGTGACGGAAAAATATGGCCGTGAGGCGATTTATTATAATTATCAATCTGGCGCTTATTATCATACTCAGGGTACGCCTGCCTGGAAACGCTTGTTAAATCTTACCGGCGGCTATTTAAATTATCATAATACCTATTCCACGGCGCAAATTGCCACTGCAACGCCCTACACCCACGGCGTGTATGTCGGGAGCCACTTTACGCAAATTGCTCATTCCGATCTGGTGGTGCTATTTGGTCTGAATTTGTCAGAAACGCGCATGTCTGGTGGCGGACAGGTGGAAGAGTTACGCCGCGCGCTGGAAGCCTCAAAGGCGCGGGTGATCATTATCGATCCGCGTTATACCGACTCGGTGGTTACCGAGCATGCCGAATGGCTGCCGATTCGCCCGACGACCGATGCCGCGCTGGTGGCGGGTATCGCGCACACGTTGATTACCGAACAGTTGATTAATGAAACTGAGGTGAATAAGTACTGTGTAGGTTATGACAGCAGCACCCTGCCTGAAGGCGCTGCGCCTAATGCCAGCTATAAAGACTACGTGATTGGTAAGGGCGATGACGGCATCGCTAAAACGCCGGAGTGGGCGGCTGAGATCTCTGGTATTCCAGCGACGCGTATTCGGCAACTGGCGCGTGAGATCGCCTCGGCACGCGCCTGTTACATTTGTCAGGGTTGGGGACCGCAGCGTCATGCCAACGGTGAGCAAACCGTGCGCGCCATTCAGACGCTACCTGCGCTGACGGGCCACTTTGGCCTGCCGGGAACTAACAACGGTAACTGGCCTTATGGCACCCCGTACGGTGTGCCGCTGCTACCGATTTTGACCAACCCGATCAAAACCTCTATTCCTTGCTATCTCTGGACGGATGCGATTCAGCGTCCGGAAATCATGACGGCTACCACGATGGGCGTGAAGGGGGCGGATAAACTGAAAACCGGCATCAAGCTGTTCTTCAACCAGGCCGGTAATGCGCTGTTGAACCAACACGGTGAAACCAACCGTACGCGCAAAATTCTCGCGGATGAAAACTTGTGCGAAACCATTGTCGTCATTGAAAACCACATGACGCCGAGCGCGAAGTACGCCGATCTCTTACTGCCTGAAACCAGCTATCTCGAAGCGGAAGATCTGGTGGACAGTTCCTATGCTGCGGGCTCTCACAACTACATGATCGCCATACAGAAAACGGTCACGCCGATGTGGGAAGTGCGTAGCACCTACGATATCTGTGCCGATATTGCTGGGCATCTGGGGCTGCGTGAGCAGTACACCGAAGGGCGGACACAGGCGCAGTGGGCAGAGATGCACTATCAGCAGATCCGCGAAAAACGTCCGTACCTGCCGGAATGGCCAGTGGCAAAAGAGATGGGGGTCATCGACCAACGTATCGCGACAGACAAACAGAGCCTGGCGTTTGCTGACTTCCGTGCTGATGCTGTGGCGAACCCGCTGACCACGCCGTCTGGCAAGATTGAGATTTATTCGCAGGCGCTTGCCGATCTCGCAAAAGCGTGGACGCTACCGGAGGGCGATCGTATCCCGGCGGTACCGGAGTTCTGTGCTGTGACGGAGTCGCATCTGAACAAAGCGCTGACCACGAAGTATCCGCTGCAGTTGAGCGGTTTTCACACCAAAGGTCATACCCACTCAACCTATACCAACGTACTGATGCTGCATGAAGCGGTACCTGATGAAGTGTGGATCAACCCAATAGATGCCAGTGCGCGACAGCTGAACTCCGGCGATCTGGTGCATGTGTTCAACGATCGCGGCGTGGTGGCGATTCCCTGCAAGGTGACTCAGCGCATTCTCCCTGGTGTGGTGGCGATGCCACAGGGGGCGTGGACCCGACTGGACAGCAACGGTGTAGACGTTGGCGGGTGCATCAACACCCTGACCAGTCATCTGCCGTCGCCGCTGGCGAAAGGAAACCCACAACACACCAACCTGGTTGAAATCAAACGCGCTTAAGGAGTGATCTACAATGAAACAGTATGGCTTTTATGTTGACTCCTCGCGCTGCTCAGGCTGTAAAACCTGCCAGGTCAGCTGTAAGGATAATAAAGATCTTGACGTCGGTCCGAAATTCCGTCGGGTCTATGAATACGGTGGCGGAAGCTGGGTGAAAGAAGGGGAAAGCTGGCACAACGACACCTTTACGTACTACCTCTCTATCGCTTGTAACCACTGTGATGAGCCGGTCTGCGTATCAGGCTGCCCGACCGGCGCGATGCATAAACGTGAACAAGACGGTCTGGTGCTGGTCGATGACAGTGTCTGCGTCGGTTGCCGTTATTGTGAAATGCGTTGCCCGTATGGCGCACCGCAGTTTGATGCTAACGCCAAAGTCATGCGCAAATGCGACGGCTGTCTCGACCGGTTGGAGCAAAATTTGCGTCCAATCTGTGTGGATTCTTGTCCGCAGAGAGCGCTGGATTTCGGCCCAATCGATGAACTGCGCGCCAAGTACGGCACCGAGAACGAAATTGCGCCGCTGCCCGCCGCGTCGTTTACCCATCCTAACCTCATCATTAAGCCGCATCCGAAGGCGAGACCTACGGGTGACAAGGAGGGAGCCATTATGAACATGGGGGAGGTGCGGCATGCATGAGTTACCACTGGTCTTTTTTACCGTCTTTACCCAAAGCGCAGTCGGCGCATTTATTCTGCTGCTGATTGGCGGCACTCTGGGGCAGATTGAGGCGCGACGGATGACCGTCGGCCTGTTCTCCGTTATGTGCCTGTTTGGGGTTGGGGTACTGCTGGGGATTATCCACGTTGGACAACCGCTGCGTGCGCTGAATATGCTGCTGCGCGTGGGGCATTCGCCGATGAGTAACGAAATTGTACTGTCGGCAGTGTTTGCCACGCTCGGCGGGCTGGGCTCTCTCGGTCTGCTGCTTAACCGTGGCGCGACCGCGCTGTGTAAAGCGCTGGTGTGGTTGGCTGCGGTGGTGGGCGTGGTCTTTATACTTGCGATCCCGCAAATCTACCAGCTGCCGACGGTGGTCACCTGGCGCACCTCATATACGACGGTGATGATGGTGCTGACGCCGCTGATTGGCGGCGGCATACTGGCCGGCCTGTTCGGGTTGCGTCTGGGCCTGCTGGTCAGCGTGCTGGCGATCCTTGCCAGCTTCTGTCTGCGTCCGGGGTATGTGTCGACACTGATGAGTGCAGACGGCGCGTTAACGACGGCGCAAACCAGTTGGTTTACCGCACAGGCTGCGCTGCTGGCTGTGGGCATTGTTGGGGTGGTGACCTCGCGACTGAAGTCCAGTGTCACCGTTCTGGTGATGACCGCCGTGGTCGTCATCGTGGCTGAGCTAGTGGGCAGGATTGCGTTCTACAATCTGTGGACGTTACCGATGTAAGTCTCATGGGCCGGACCGCGTGTCCGGCCCCGACGTCTGGACGAACATTAACCGCCATCAGGCACTTTTTCAGGAGTTTCCACTATGCCATCCAGTGCTGTATTACCGAGGATCCTTGGTGCGCTGTTTTACTATCCTCCCGGGCGACCGGAGGTGAAAGCGCTGTTCGACTGCCTACCCGCGCTGTCCGATCTGTACCCATGGCGCGATCCGGCGCAGATGACCAGGCTATGTGCAGACTGGCCGTTGCCGGATGCTGATGACCTGGCGTGGCAATTTTCCGTGCTGTTCGAAGGGCAGGGGGATATGCCCGCCCCGCCATGGGGTTCCGTTTGGCTGGAACGCGATAATCTGCTGATGGGCGATACTACTGCGGAATACCGCGCGTTTTTACAGTCGCAGGGAATGGCGTTTGATTCGCACCAGAGCGAACCCGAAGATCAGTTTGGCCTGATGCTGTTAGCCAGTAGCGCGCTGCTGGAGGCCGGTAAAGATGCGGCGGTGAATCAGTTATTCGAGGTGCATCTGCTACCGTGGGGATATCGCTATCTGGAACGAGTGCAGGACAGTGCTGTGAGCCCGTTCTATGCACGTCTTGCCACCGTAACCGCGAGTTTTCTGCAGGAGATGGAACAGCAGCGTGCATTGCAACCTGCGGTGAAACGGCTGTACTTCGGATGAACAAGTCAGAGAAATATTATCAGGCGCTGATGACGCATCGACATGTTAGTCGACGTGGGCTGTTTCGTGCGTTTGTCAGTGCGGCAAAACACACAGCACCGACGTTGCCGGTATCTCAATTGGCACACCCGCTTCCGCCGGGCGCTGTGCCTGCCGCACAGTTCATCGCACAATGTACTCGCTGTAACCAGTGTATTGATGCCTGCCAAATGGGAATTCTTACCCATCATGAAGACGGCTACCCACAACTGGCAATTGAGTATGCCAGTTGCGATGGCTGTGGCTTGTGCATCACCGCATGTCAGAGCGATGCGCTGCGTGTACAGACGCGCTTTAATACCGGTCTGCGCCCGACGTTCAGTGCTGCCTGCATTAACCCATTACGTCCGTGCAACCAGTGTATCGAGGCATGCCCAGAACAAGCCTGTACCATCGGCGCGGCGGGGATCCCTGTGCTGGACAGCGAGCGCTGTACTGGCTGTGGTGAATGCCGGGTGCAGTGCAACGCTGATGCCATCAGACTGAGATAACCTTCCAGCTTGGATTTGCGTGGTGTCTTCCCGTGTACTGAATCGCCGCAGGTTTAACAGGTATTTATAGGGGAGATTTGTCTACAGGCTTGGAGATACTCCATCAACCACTGAGATTCATCCGTCGGTTGTACCGCCAGAATGCCTGGCGATTACTCATTTTCCGGCAGCGCATAATTCTGGCAGTACAGGTAGGGGATCCCTTCTTTGGTAATCAGATAGGTATCTCTGTTCAGTGCGAAAAGATCGACATTCGAGACGCTGGTGTTGGTCAGAAAGAAATCGGGCAGGATCTGCTGGATTAAACTGGCGGGAGCCGTTTCACGGTTTGATACATGAATTTTCTGTGAGACCCATACCGGACTGGTGCCGTAACTGGAGTGTGTAAAGAGCACCATGCGTTGTACAGTCTGTTCATTATTAGCGGCGTCACTAATAATGCCATCAATATTCACAATACCTTTAGTATCACCGCTTTTGATATCAATGATCCCCTTAAATGAGGCGGTATTACGCACGATATCAATGGCTGCCCGGCAGGAAAGATTATGCAGGTGATTATGATTATTGCCGAGCCGCCAGATGCTGGCAATCGCAATTACGCAAAGGCAAAGCATCAGGATTATACCCGTCTGGATACGGAAGCGGGGAGTGCGAGGAAGTAAATTCATTAGCTATCATACCGTGGGTAATAGACAGACTGACACGCGTTTTCTTGTTCGCCTTTCATCGGCGAGCGGCACAATAGCACCGACAATTTTTTTGATTCCGGATAGGTCGTGATATAGATAAATTTATTGGCCTGACACAACGCAGGATTTTTGTCGATAAACGCAGTATGCCGGGAGAAATTGCTGGCATCGTTATTAAAATAATACTGACAGTCAGTTGATACTTGTGGCGCAGCAATATAACCGGAAAAATAATCATCACTGCTTTTCCACGGGAATACGATCAGAACGCAGATTATCAGTGTCAGCACCATCATTATCATTTCAGTGGTCGTTACCCGTGGTTTACGTGGTGTCCCCGCCAGCAACGCCTCTATACCCGCTTCTGGGGTTAAGTCAGACTCAGGTGCTACCGGTATGTCAATGGCTAAAGGGACACTCTCCGGTGTTGCAATCTCCAGGATTTCAAACTCTTCGTTAATAATCAGTCCCTTGCGGGGTATCGTTGTGATGAACGTTTGCTCCAGTTCCAGTTGCAGCAGGCTTTTGCGTAAAGACAGGATGCTCTGATAAAAGGCATTGAAGCTGACCTGGCGATGATTGCTACCCCAGCCAAACTCCAGCAATTCGTTCTGTGAGACAACCTTTCCGCGATGTTGAATAAGTAATAAAAGACATAGTGATGCCGAGTGTTTAAGTTTTATCTGCTGCTCGGGATGGTCTACCCGCGTCAGACACTGTGTGCCTGGCGTGAAGATTATTTTATTTTCAATTAGATAACTGACATTGCCAGTCTCAGACATAATGCCTCAGCTCTTGATGATGCACCCAGTGGTCAGTGGGTTATGATAACACTTTGTCCAAAAAAGACGCCAGAACCGCGCAGTGTTTCAATT